>JBCNOX010000489.1:0-4400 GCA_039593645.1 Pseudoduganella sp. | reverse complement strand
TCGGCTCCGGCGACCGCAGCGAGCGCATTCGCACCTATAACTTCCCGCAAGGCCGCATGACCGACCACCGCATCAACCTCACGCTGTACAAGCTGGACATGATCATGGACGGCGACCTGAACGAACTAACCACCGCCCTGACTACCGAGCACCAGGCCGAACAGCTCGCCGCCCTCGGCGACTAAATTGAAAGTCGGGGTCAGGTCTGGCAATCCGCCAAAATGGCGGATTGCCAGACCTGACCCCGACTTAGTTTAAGGAAGCCTTCAGCGCTTTGTGCGAGAATTGGGCGGAATTTTAACCCTAACAACTAATGACGATGAGCAACCGTAACGTACTGCTGGCGATCGCTTTTGTGAGCTTTGGCATGATCGGCGCCGCGATGTATCTGCAGCATGTGATGTACCTGATGCCTTGCCCGCTGTGCGTGATCCAGCGCTACCTGTTCATCGTGATCGGCTTCGCGGCGTTGATTGGGGCCTTTACTTCCAAGCCGAAGATTGCGGCCGGCGTCGGCCTGCTGGCGGCGCTGGGCGGCATGGGCATGGCGATCAAGCAGTTGTGGGTGCTGGCCCACCCTGGCCTGTCCTGCGGTATAGATCCGATGGAAACGATGTTGAACAAGATCCCGACTTCCGAGTACCTGCCTTGGCTGTTCTACGCGGAAGGCCTGTGCCAGGATGCGAATGAAAAAGTCCTGGGCATGGTGATCCCGATGTGGTCCTGCATCTGGTTCGGCATCCTGGCCATCGTCACCGCGTGGCTGGTGCTGCGCAAACGTGCATGAAAGACCAGGTCACGGCCGGCATCACGCTGGGCGCCTTGCAGCGCAAGCCCCTGATCGATCCGGTCGACCAGCGCATCCTGGTGTGCCATGCGCTGGGCATCAGCCGCACTGCGTTGATCACGCAGTCCGATCGCGTTCTGAGCGCCGAGGAGGCGGCGCTCGTCTCGGCCTTGCTGCAGCGCCGCCATGATGGCGAGCCGGTGGCTTACATCGTCGGCCAGCGCGAATTCTTCGGGCTCGATTTTGAGACCACCCCTGCGGTGTTGATACCGCGTCCCGACACGGAACTGCTGGTGGAACTGGCGCTGGTGCGCCTGCCGCCGCGCGGCAGTGTGCTGGACATGGGCACCGGCAGCGGCGCCATTGCCGTGGCCATGGCCCACAGCCGCCCGGATGCCATGGTGACGGCGCTGGATGTAAGCCAGGATGCCTTGGCAGTGGCTGCGCGCAATGCGCAGCGAAATAACGCCAAGGTGCGCTTCCTGCACAGCGACTGGTACGCTGCAGTGGAGGGCGAGCAGTTCGACCTGATCGTCTCCAACCCACCTTATATCGCCGATGGCGACCGCCACCTGTCGGAGGGCGACCTGCGCTTCGAACCTAGCGGTGCGCTGACCGATTTTTCAGATGGCCTGAGCGCCCTGCGCACCATCATTGCGGGCGCCCCGTCCAAACTGGCGCCGGGCAGCTGGCTGCTGATGGAACATGGCTACGACCAGTCGGCCGCCGTACGCGAACTGCTGTTGTCTTCCGGTTACACTGATGTGCAAAGCTGGCAAGATCTGGCGGGCATTGAACGGGTCAGCGGCGGCCGCCGGCCCGGGTAAAATACGGCAACATGCGGCTTCCGGGCCGTTTTTGGGGGCCATCGTACGCGCTTTTCGGTTTTCGGTTAATCTCGCACCAATTTGATTTGCTGCATCGGAAAGGAAGCAAATTGTCCAATCTATTGACTCGCCGCCTGGCCATGTTGGCCGACGATAAGCACCGTGCGGTGCTGGGCGGCGGCCTGCGCGGCATTGAGCGAGAAACCTTGCGTGTACAAGCGGATGGCCACCTGGCGCATACGCCCCATCCCCTGCCCCTGGGCTCGGCCCTGACGCACCCGCACATCACCACCGATTACGCCGAAACCCTGCTGGAGTTCATCACCCCGGCGGAACACGACATCGCGACCACGCTGGAGCGGCTGGATGCGATCCACCGCTTCAGCTATACCAAGTTGGGCAATGAACTGATCTGGAGCCAGTCCATGCCTTGCGAGCTGCCGGCCGAGGAAGATATTGAGATCGCGTGGTACGGCAAGTCCAACCTGGGCATGCTGAAGCACGTGTACCGCCGCGGCCTGGCCCTGCGCTATGGCAAGGCGATGCAGTGCATCGCCGGCATCCACTACAACTATTCGCTGGACGAGCGCCTGTGGCGCATCCTGGCCGAGAACGAGGGCGCGACCCATATCACGCCCAAGGCCTACCAGTCGGAAGCCTACCTTGCGACCATCCGCAATTTCCGCCGCTACAGCTGGCTGCTGATGTACCTGTTCGGCGCATCGCCGGCGCTGGCCGAAGGCTTCCTGCGCGGCCGTCCTCACAAACTGGAAAAGCTGTCCGGCGATACGCTGTACCTGCCGTATGCGACCAGCCTGCGCATGAGCGACCTGGGTTACCAGAACGAGGCGCAATCGGGCCTGCATCCGCACGAGAACAGCCTGGATTCCTATGTGGCCACGCTGACCAAGGCGGTCAACCAGCCTTACGAGCCGTACGCGAAGATCGGCACCAAGGTGAACGGCGAATGGGTCCAGCTGTCGACCAATGTGATCCAGATCGAGAACGAGTACTACTCGACCATCCGTCCGAAGCGCGTGATCAATACCGGCGAGCGTCCGATCCAGGCGCTGTGCAACCGCGGCGTGCAGTACATCGAAGTGCGCTGCATGGACGTGGACCCGTTCGAACCGGTCGGCATCAACGTGCAGACCGGCCGCTTCCTGGACGTGTTCCTGCTGTTCACCGCGCTGGAAGAAAGCCCGCTGATCACGCCGGAGCATGGCGAACTGCTGGCGCGTAATTTCGCACGCACGGTGAAAGAAGGCCGCCGTCCGGGCCTGACCCTAACCCGCGATGGCGAGGAAGTCACGCTGAAGCAATGGGGCCTGGATTTGCTGGAGCGCTTCAAGCCGGTAGCGGAACTGCTGGACCGCGAACACGGCGGCCGCGAACACATGGCGGCGCTGGAAGCGCAGGCGGCCAAGCTGCACGATCCTGAAATTACGCCTTCGGCCCGTGTGCTGCAGGCGCTGCGCGAAAACGGCAAGTCGTTCACCGCTTTCGGCCTGCACCAGAGCGAGAAGCATGCGGCGTACTTCCGCAGCCATCCGCCGAGCGCGGAAGATGTGGCGCGTTTCGACGAGATGGCGCGCATCTCCATCGCAGAGCAGGAAGAGCTGGAGCGCACGCAGACCGGCAGCTTCGATGACTACGTCAAGGCCTACCGCGCCAGCAACCTGTGCCCGAACCACTGCACCTGACCCTTGCTCACCTTCTTTAACGAACAGCATGCACAACAACCCGGTGGCACCGACCATCGGGTGACGGCAGTCCAGGCCGAGTTGGGCCGGCGCGGCCTGGGCCAGATCGTTACACCGCAAAGCGTGCCGTTGACGGCACTGGAGCGCACGCACAGCCCGCGCTACCTGGCCTTTTTGCGCAACGCCTGGAGCGAAGCGCAGGCGCACAAGGAGTTCGTTGGTTGGCCGCTGGTCACTCCCAGGCAGCTGGCGGTACGCACCATGCGCACCGATATCGAACCGGACGATTTCCTGGCCCGTCTTGGCCTGTATTCGATGGATACCGTCACCGGTATTGGCCCCGGCACCTGGAGTGCGGCCAAAGGCGGCGCGGATTGCGCGGTGAACGCGGCGCATGCCTTGCGCGTCGGCGAGCGCGCCAGCTTCGTGCTGACGCAGCCGCAAGGCCATCATGCGGGCGCGGATTTCTGCGGCGGCTACTGCTACCTGAATAATGCGGCGCTGGCCGCCCAGCACCTGCTCGATGACGGGATGGCCAAGGTTGCCATCCTCGATCTCGACTACCAGCATGGCAACGGCGCGCAGGGCATTTTCTACGAACGCGCAGACGTGCTTTGCCTGTCGATCCATGCCGACCCGCGCGCAACTTTCCCTTTCTATTGCGGTCACGCCGATGAAACCGGCGCCGGCGCCGGGCTAGGCTACAACGTCAACCTGCCGCTGGCGCCGCGCTCCGATACCCAGGCCTGGTTCGCTGCGCTGGAAACGGCTTGCGTGCGCTTGTCCATGTACCGGCCGGAGGCGCTGGTCGTGGCGCTGGGCGGCAATATCTTCCGCGGCGAGGGGCATGGCGGCTTTGGCCTGGCGCCCGCCGACTTCCTGCGGCTGGGCGAACGCCTGGCCTGGCTTGGCATTCCCACCACTTTCCAGCTGGAGGGCGGCGCGCCGCTGCGCGAACTTGGCACCAATATCGTCAATGTGCTGGAAGGCTTCGACTGCGCGATGATCTAGGCTTAGCCGGGCAGCGCCAGCCGCGCTTCCAGGCCGCCGCCTTCGCGCTGGTGCAGCGTCAGGCTGCCACCC
>JBCNOX010000488.1:0-4404 GCA_039593645.1 Pseudoduganella sp. | reverse complement strand
GGTTTGGGATGCCATCTAGACAAGCGCAAGCACGTCCGCCAACCGTACTGGTCGTCGACGATTCGCCGACCTTGCTGCTGGCCCTGCTCGATCACCTGAGCCAGCACGGCTTTCTTGTCGTGCTGGCGCACGATGCACGCGAGGGCATGATGCGCGCTGCCCTGGCCGAGCCGGACCTGATTCTTCTGGATATCGTAATGCCGGGCCTGGACGGCTTCGAGGCTTGCCGCCGCCTCAAGGCCGATGCCGATACCCGCGACGTGCCGGTCATCTTCATGACAGGCCTGAGCGACGCCAAGCAGATTGTCAGCGGCTTTGCCGTGGGCGGCGTCGATTACATCACCAAACCGTTCCAGGTCGAAGAAGTCCTGGCCCGGATTAATACTCACATCGCCCTGCGCCGCGCGAACAATGAATTGAAACAGGCCTACCAATCGCTGGCTCGCGCGCAGGAAGACCTGGTGCACCATGAAAAACTGGCGGCACTCGGCTCGCTGGTGGCCGGTATTGCGCATGAATTGAATACGCCTATCGGCAACAGCCTGATGGTAGCCAGCACCTTCGAGGCACAGACCGGCGACATTCGCGAGCATTTCACCAAGGGCGAGAACATGCGGCGCTCGGAACTGGTCGGCTACCTGGATAATGCCTGCACGACGACCGAGATCCTGATGCGCAACCTGCAGCGCGCCGCCGACCTGGTCACCAACTTCAAACAGGTGGCGGTCGACCAGACCAGCACCCAGCGCCGCACCTTCCTCCTGGCCGAAGTCGTGGCGGGCAATATACTGACCCTGCTGCCTTCGATCAGGCGTACCCCGTTCGAGGTGCTGCAATCCGTCCCGGATGAACTGATGATGGACAGCTATCCCGGCCCGCTCGGCCAGGTGATCGCCAACCTGGTCAACAACGCCCTGATGCACGCCTTCGACGGCCGCAGCGAAGGCAAGGTGGAACTGGTGGCGGAATATGAGAAACCCGACTGGGTTGCGCTGCACGTGCGCGACAACGGCAATGGCATCAGCGCCAGCAACCAGGGGCGCATCTTCGATCCTTTCTTTACCACCAAAATGGGAGTCGGCGGCTCAGGCCTCGGACTGCATATCGTGCACAGCATCGTGTCCGATATCCTCGGCGGCCGCATTACGGTGAGAAGCGAAGAAGGCTGCGGTACCTGCTTTACCCTGTCCCTGCCGCTGGAGGCGCCGCGTCACTGAAGCGCTGGCCTGCGCAGTCGCGCAGTCGCTGCCGGCTGTCTTTATACCAATCGACGAATTCTCCGCCCTCCATCGGCGCGGCAACCAGCGGCCCCTGTCCGGTGCTGCAGCCCATCTCACGCATCAGGGCCCAGTCTTCGACATTCTCTATGCCGTCGGCGCAGGCCGGCACGCCAAGCTTGCCGGCCATCGCCAGCAGGCCCTCGAACAACGGCCTGCGATGGCTGCGCTGTGCCGCTTCATGCACGAACAAGGGGTCGATCGAGATCTCCGACAGCGGGAAACAGGCAAAGTCCCGCGTGGTTGCCTCGTAGCGCCCGCAGTTGACAGCGGCGATTCCGTAGCCGCGTAAGCTGAGCCGCCCGATATTGTGCAGCAATTCCGGTTCACAGGCCGCCACCACCGCTTCGCTGATTTCCCAGCACACGCTGCCCGGCTTGACGTCCTGCGCCTGGATGCCGCCCACCAGCCGCCCCAGCTCTCCCAGGTCTTCCAGCAGTTCGGCCGGCAAAGGAATCGACAGCTTGATCGCCGACAGCCCCATTTCCTGCCAGCCGTGCAGGCCGGCTGCAGCCTGGCTTGCCAGCGCCAGCAAAATCGCGCCGATGGTTTCACTGTCGCCGGCCAATAGCGGAAGCAGGCTGGCCACATCGACCGGGCTGCGCCCAGGGCGCCGCCAACATCCCTGCACCGCAATGCCTACCATCCGGCCGCTATCAAGCGCGACACGCGGCGCATATAAAGGAACGAACTCTCCGGCCATCAGGCCGGCCTCAATTTCGGTGATGCTGGGGGCTTCCGGAGCGACGTCCTGCTCCAGTTCCGCCAGCGCCAGCATCGACGCGTCATGCAGCAATCCTTGCAGCGCTTCCAGGCGTACCGGTTTTGGCATGGTGGAGAGCAGGCGCATGGCACTGCCCGGCGGCAGGCTGCCGGCCGCTTCCTGCAGGCGGGGCTGGTTGGCTGACGCCGCAATCAGGTTGGCGGCCCAGCGCCGCTTGGCCAGCTGCTGGATCAGCTCCACCCCATCCATGCCCGGCATATCGAGGTCGGTCAGCACCAGGTCCACCGGAGCGGCGCGCTGCTCCAGCGTGCGCAGCGCATTGATGCCGTCATTCGCAATCAGGACGGTGCCGAAGCCAATCTGGCGCAGCAAAGCGGCAACGTGCTCGCGTTGCACTGAGCTGTCTTCAACGATCAAGGCCGTGCTTGCGCTAAAGTCCTTCATTCGCCCTCCGTTCGATACCTCCATATTGCAGGATTTCACGGCTGATTGCATCCAGCGCCACGCTGCGCTCTGCAGCGCCGCGCTTGACCGCTTCCCGCGGCATGCCATACACCACGCAACTCTGTTCGTCCTGCGCCAGCGTGCGGGCGCCCGCCTGGCGCATTTCCAGCAGGCCGGCCGCGCCATCGTCGCCCATGCCAGTCATGATAATGCCGAGTGCACTGGCGCCGGCACACTTCGCAACAGACCGGAACAGGACGTCCACCGAAGGGCGGTGGCGGTTGACCAGTGGGCCATCGACCACTTCGACAAAATACTGGGATGGACCGCGCCGCAACAGCATATGCCGGCCGCCGGGTGCGATCAGGGCCTGCCCCGGCAGCACCGGGTCGCTATTGCGCGCTTCCTTGACAGCGATCTGGCATAAGCCATTCAGGCGCTCGGCGAAAGCGGCTGTGAACTGTTCCGGCATGTGCTGCACGATGACGATGCCAGGCGAGGCGGGCGTCAGTTCGGTCAATACGCGCTCCAGCGCTTGGGTGCCGCCGGTTGAAGTGCCCACGGCTACCACGCGGCCATTCCCGCGCGCCGGCGGCGCCCTCTCACCAATCGGCGGCAGGATGGCATCAGCGCTCAGCTTGACCGACGGCATCACGGGCGGCGCTGGCGGACGGTTGCCGGCAAGGGGCTGCAGCCTGGCCTGGGCCGCGCTGCGCACAGCGGCTACCAGTTCGTCGCAGCCATCGTGAAGCGACTGTCGCAGGTCCAGCTTGGGCTTGCCCACCACCGCAACGGCGCCGGCCGCCAATGCTTCCATCGAGGTGCGGGTGCTCTTTTCCGTCAGGGAGGAACAGATCACCACTGGAGTCGGCCGCTCGGCCATGATCTTGCGCAGGAAGGTGATGCCATCCATGCGCGGCATTTCGACATCCAGCACGACCACGTCTGGCCATTGCAGGCGCATGCGCTCTCCGGCCAGGATCGGGTCGGCCACGGCGTAGGTGACCTGCATGTCCGGCTCGCGCCCGAGCAGGCCGCTGAGCACTTGCCGCACCACGGCAGAATCGTCCACCACCATGACCTTGATCTGCTTCATGCTCCGCCCTTTTCCGCCAGCTCGCCCTGGCGCACCCAGACATCGCCGGTCGCCACGTCGAACAGGATGTGCCGGTGCCCTGTACCGAACAGGCTTTCCGACACCACGGGAATGCCGTACTCGGCCAGCAGCTTTTCGGCCGCCACGCCATTGCGATGCCCGATACCCGGTTGCCGCCCCGCTTCGATCGAGGGAAACATGGTACCGCCGCCGAACACCTTTGCCTCGCATTCCCGCACCGGCACGCCGCGTTCACGGAGCTGCGCCACCATCAGTTCCATCGCTTCCTTGCCATAGCGGCCGCTCAAGCCTGCCCCCGGCTCGCCGTCGGCGCCGGCTTCGCGTTCCGACAGCACGAAGTGCGACATGGCCCCGATGCGCAGACGCCGGTGCCATAGCGTGATCGACACGCAGGAACCCAGCACGGTGCGGATGCGGTACCGCGCATCGCCAACGAAGTACTCGCCGGGCAGCAGGTAGACTTCGGAAGCGGCGCCGGTTTTCATACTATTCCTTGCGATAGATTGCAGGAGCAACGGCACGCACGGGCAGCCCCATATCATGCAAGCTCTCCGAATGGCCGATATACAGATAGCCGCCCGGCCGCAGGTAGTCGAGCACGCGCTGCGCCACCCGCCGCTTGGTTTCAACGTCAAAGTAGATCAGGACATTACGCAGGAAGATCACGTCGAACTTGTCCAGTGCCGGCAAGCGCGCCGCGTTCAGGTTGATCTGGGCGAATTCCACGCATTCGCGCAGCAGGCGCGAAACCAGCAGCGTGCCTTCTTCGATGTCGATGCCTTTCAGGCAAAAACGCCGCAGATACTCCTGCGGTACGTGGGCGGCGCGCGTCATCGGATAGT
>JBCNOX010000487.1:0-4416 GCA_039593645.1 Pseudoduganella sp. | reverse complement strand
TGTCGTCGAAGCGGTCGATCTCGGCATATTCCACCGTTTTGTGGAAGATCACTTCCGCCAGGGCCGTTTCGTGTTCAAAGGCGCAATACCAGGCGCCGCGCTGGCCGTCGTTGAAGCGGCTGCCTTGCGGCCGGGCATAGGTGAAGGCGGCATTGATGCTTCGGTAGTTGGGGACGTAATAGACCAGTTCTTCGATGCCGATGCCGATCGCGCCGCCGTGTTCGGCGCGCAGGCGGGCATTGGTGGCGTTATCGAGTTCAAACAGCTGGTGCAGCTCGGCGTCGTTATCGGCGAGGGCAGCCAGCACGGAATCTTCTTTATCGACGAAGCGTGACGGGATCAGGCGTACGGTGTCGAATTGGCGCAGCAGGCGGAATGGCGGCAATTACAGGCCTCCGCGACGAGCGTCGAGCAGTTGGCGCACGGTTTGCATGGCGAGCAGGCCGCCCGCCTCCATGTAGTCGAGCGGGGTGCGGCCGCCGAAAATACTGTTGCGGTTGGCCAGGCTGACCCATTCGTCGGCCAGCTTGTCGCCGTAAATGATGTGCAGGGACTTGTAGATGCCCAGCAGGTAGGAAATACGTGTAATGCGGTCGACTTCAAGCACGCGGTCGGGGTGCTTTTTCCATTCGTAGAAGGCGCTGCTGGACAGGCCGCCCAACAGTTCGCGGGCGTCGTCGTCGCGCAGTTTCCAGGCGGCTGCCAGTTTGAAAAAGCCCTTGAGGGCGGCGTGCGACAGGCGTTCACGCTCCTCCTTGCGGCTCAGGTCAACCGGTTGGGGGATGGTGTATTCGCTGTTGGGGTAGGCAAATGCGGGATTCATATGTCCTCCGTTTATGGATTATTTATACTCCATTTCCGCATTTATTTCAAGTTGAATGTGTTTGTGCACGGTCAAAACGGTGAGTGCTGCCTCCTGTCAATATTGCACCAGATCATCGAAGGGGGGCGCGATGGAGAAAATTCTTCCGGCGCTGGAGGGGCAATTGCGGCGATTCCGGGCCAATGCCGCCGGGATGGCTGAGCGGCATCCTGGCCTGGCGCGGCAGCTCGGCGCACGAGACTGGCCGCCGGATCCCCATGTCGACCGGTTGCTGCAGGGCGTCGCCATCCTGCATGCGCGTACGGCTCTCGCCCTGCAGCGGGCGCGCTGCCAGCAGGATGAGCATTTGCTGGATCTGCATTTTCCCGAACAGTTGCGTCCATTTCCGGCGTGCCGGATCGATCCCCGGCCTCCCGGCGGGAAGGTCAGCGCGCGCTATTTTCCCGGCTCGCCAGCCTGGATAGAACTGGAAATCGATCCTGGCGCAGCGTCCCATGCCGGTTCGTTCAACATCTTCATTGACGGTGACGCCGCATTCGCCGCCGCGCTACGCAGTGCTTTGCTGGGCGGCGGCGCCAGCGGTGCCCACGCAGCGGCCGCCAGCGCGAGTGGCTCGGGCGATTGGCGCACGCTGGAGCGCTGGCCTGTCACACCAACGGGGCTGGAGCCAGCGGAAGCGCTGCTTCCGCGTGCTCCAGGTGCGCATGCCGGGCTGGCGCTGCTGCGGGAATATTTCACCTTTCCCTCTCGCTTCAATGTCCTCCGCCTGGACTTGTCCTTGCTTGCAGGCGCCGGCCGCCGGGTGTTCAGGCTGCCGGTGCCAGAGACGCGGCTCCTGGAGGCCCTGCAAGCCAGCCACCTGCGTGCCGGCTGGGCGGCGCGTGCCTGCCTGCAGCGTACCGCCGCTGCGCCGGTCAGGATCGACGGGCGCCAAAGCGAATACCTGCTCTCCGTGCCGCCGGAACTGGAAATCTTCAGCATCGACCGGGTCCATGTGGGCGGCGCCGAGGACCTGGGCTGGAGCGTGCGCCGGGTCGACGATTCTCCCGCCGGCCACGAATGGCGCATTGCCTTCCATGGCGCACTGGCCAGGCAGGCGGGCGCGGTCGCCTCGATCGATGTAACCTGCTGCGAACGTGCCAAAGTGCTGGCCCGGCCCGCTCGAGGGAAGGGCTGCCGCTGGCAGCTCAACTCGCTGCTGGTGCTGGACAACCTGCCGCTTGACGCAGCCGCCCTGCGCGAACTCATGGCAACACAGGCCATTGATCACTCTCCGGCCAATCACGCACTCATTGGCGCCGTACGCGCCCTCGACGCGAAGTCCGCGATGCTGCGCCCAGGCCGCGCCGCGCCACTGCTGGGAACTGAAATCCGGCTGCAGGTCGATGAAACGGCCTTCGCAGGCAGCGGCTTGCTGCTGTTTGCGCAAGTAATGGACCGCTTCTTCGGTGAATGCGCGCACATGAACTCATTTACCCGGCTGGTGCTGGCATCGGCCAATTCAGGCGAGGAGCTGATGCGATGCAAAGCGAGGAATGCAGGCTCGCTGCTGGAGTGAGCGCAGGGGAGGCGCATGAATATGCCATCTTCGCCTTGGCTGGCACACTGGACGCGCCCGATTGGCACAACGGCCTGTCGCTGGCATTCCCTGCTAGCGACGTCGCAGCGGTGGATGGCAGTGCTGTTACCCCGGCTTGTATTGGCTTGCTGGGCATAGCAGGCACACTGCCTTACTTTTACACGGAGGCCGTGGCACGGCCGGGCGGCGAGGCGGCGCGCGCCTTCTTCGACCTGTTATCGGCGCCGGCAGTCGATGCATTCTGCGCGGCGTGGCGCGAAGGCCGTCCCGAATACACGCCTTTGCCGGCGATCCCGGTGCGGCGCCCGATAAGGGCGAGGGCGTTTGGCGAACAGATCTCGCATGCCCTGGGCGTGCCTGTTCGGGTCGAACAGTTTGCCGGGCGCTGGGAGAGCCTGCCCCCAGCGCAGCTTAGCGCCCTCGGTGGTACAAATACATGCTGCGGCGCCGGCGCCCTGCTTGGCGAGCGTTTGTGGCGTATTGATAGCGCCGTGCGAATCCATGTCGGGCCGCTCGGCGCGGAAGCGGTGCGCGGATTCCTGCCTGGCGGGCGGGACGCGCTGGCACTGGCGCAATGGTGGCGCCAGGCCGTGAGCGATAGCGGCATACAGGCCGAGGCACGCGTGCATCTCGCCGCCGGTGCGAGCGCCGGGACCAGGCTGGGCGCCGGTCCGCAGCTGGGGCACGATGCGCTGCTGTCGACACGGCCCGCCGGCGAAAGGGATGACTTGTGTTATCGCCTTTGCTAGTATTTGGGCACCCAATACGCGTGGAGCCAATATGAAGAAGATGATCCTGCTGATGGCCATTGCAGCGACGACGGCATGCAGCACCGTCCAGGTGCCACCCACTAATGCGGAACTGAAGCAGCAAGTGGCCGATACCGAACGCGCCTTCGCAGCCACAATGGCCAAGCGTGACCACCAGGCGTTCACGTCTTTCCTGGCGGACGAAACGATTTTCTACAGCGGTCCCAAGGCCTTGCGCGGCAAGGATGCCGTCGCCGCCGAATGGAAGGCATTCTATGAAAAGCCGGAAGCGCCGTTCAGCTGGGAGCCCGACCAGGTCGAGGTGCTTGATTCCGGCACCCTGGCGCATTCTTCCGGCCCGGTGCGCGATCCGCAAGGGAAGGTCACGGGCCGCTTCAATTCCGTCTGGCGCCGTGAAGCGCCGGGCAAATGGCGCATCGTATTCGACAAGGGCGAACGCGTTTGCGACTGCAGGAAGCCCTGATCAGGCCGATTCGGCGTGCTCCACCAGCAACTGGACGCGGGTCACGCCGTTATATTCATTGGCATCCAGGCGGAAGGCCACGCGAGCCCGTTCGCCCAGCGCATCGGTATGGCCGAACCAGATGGCGTCGTAGCGCACGCCTTTTTTCTCCAGCATCAGCTTGAGGTGGCGGTCTTTCAGGATGCGCTGGCTTAGCACGCGGAATTCATCGCAGAACACCGGCGGCGCAAAGCCCTGGCCCCAGACCTGGCCATCCAGCAGTTCGATGAACTGGGTTGTGTAGCAGCTCTCCTCCAGCGGGCCGTCGGTCTCCACCACACGCTCAAGCTGCGATTCGGTCAGCCAGGCCTGGCCAATGGCTTCGAAGGCTGCGCAGAAATGTTCGAAGGCTTCGGCGCGCAGGCTGAGGCCGGCCGCCATGGCGTGGCCGCCGAACTTGTCGATCACGCCCGGCGCGCGCTTGGACACCAGGTCCAGCGCATCGCGCAGGTGGAAGCCGGGAATCGAGCGGCCGGAGCCCTTGATCATGCCGTCTCCCGCCGGAGCGAAGGTAATGGTCGGCCGGTAGAAACGTTCTTTCAGGCGCGAGGCCACAATGCCGATCACGCCCTGGTGCCAGGCATCGTCGTAGACGCAGATGGTCGTGCGGTCGGCCGGCTGGAAATCGTCCAGGTGCAGCAGGGCGGCATCCTGCATCTCCGCCTCGATCTCGCGGCGCTTCAGGTTGATGTCGTTAAGCTGCTGCGCCAGTTCCCAGGCGCGCGTTTCGTCGTCCGTCAGC
>JBCNOX010000486.1:0-4427 GCA_039593645.1 Pseudoduganella sp. | reverse complement strand
GCCGTTTCGCTCGGAGAGCAGCACTGCGCCTTCGCCGCGTTCCGTCCCAAGCAGCAGCACGTCCTGCCGGCCATCGCCATCGCCGTCCAGCACGATGGCGTCGCAGCGGCCGCCGGCACTGCGCACGCAGCCCGGCGCTGCATTGGGCCGCCAGGTTGACGCCCAATCCTGCTTCAGGAAGCCGTCCGGCAATTGCGCGCCTTCCGGCCAAACGCGCAGGGTCGGGACGACGGAAAGCTGGCCCGGCCCCTGTACTGACCGGTCTTCATACAACTCGTTCATGACCCTGGCGGCGCGCGCACGGACAGCGTCGGCCTGCGGCCCGGCGCCACGCGCAGCCAATGCCTGCAAGGCCTCGCGCCCATAACGCGCGCCGTGGTAGCGCAGGAATCCGTAATCGAACTTGTCGGCCGGGGTGGCGCCGCGCGCCAGGCGCGCCATCTGGTCGGCCACCGAAATGCGCGCCGGATCGGCAATCGGCGTGAACATGGCAAATGCGGCCGCCAGCGAAAGCAAGGCTGCCGCGATGTTCACCGTACGCAGGCCGTCGAGCCAGGGACTGCTGCGACGCACTGCCGCCAGCAGGTAGCCGCCGGCATAGAACAAGGCCACCACCAGGCAGGCTGCCGCGATCACGCGGTCCGGCGTCCAGCCGTAATCGGCCACCCGCAAGCCCAGCGCATACACGCCCAGCACGGCCAGCGGCGGCAGCAGGAAGCATGCCACACGGGCCGCGAGGCGCACGATGGGCGCCAGCCCGGCAGCGGCGTCGCCAGCCTGGAATGCAGCATTGACCAGCACCACCAGCACCGCGCAGCTTCCCAGCAGCACGGCGGTGGCGTGGCGCGTCTGCCACAGCACCTCAAGGCCGGTAAACGGCAATGACGCCAGGAAGCCGCCGACCAGCAGCACGGCAATCGGCAGGATCCAGGCCTTCAGCACCAGCAGCAGGCTGCGGACACCGCGCACAATAGCGGGCCGCACGTCGGTGGTGTGCATGGCGCTGGAAAACGCCAGGCACACCAGCGGTACCGAGAACCAGGACTTCTGCAGCAGACGCTCGAGGAAGTTCAGCTTCAGGAGCCCGAACAGCGCGGCGCCCATCCACATCACCAGCCATACGCCAATTACGAACAGCGCGGAAAACAGGAGCTGGATGGCGAGTTTCCAGGCGCTTTCAAAACAGGTGCTGTACTCTGCGATCCAGCGCCGGCCGTGCGCCCCGGCCAGCACCAGGCTGTGGGCGACGAAGAAAAAGCCTATGCAGAACGGGAATACCAGCAAGGATGGGCGCTGCAGCGGCATGTGGTCGAGGGCATTGCGCCACGCGTCATGCAGGCCGACCACAACCAGCACGGCAGCCGCGACTCCCAGCCACAAGGCCAGCGGGCGCCGTTCCAGGTGGCCCAGGCCGGAGATCAGCAGTACCGGCAGCACGATCCCAACCAGCACCAGCGGCAGGTACAGCGCCGGGTGGTTGGCAGGCCAGCCGCCTGACTGCTGGGCGAGATATAAAAAATACAACAAACCGCCCTGGACCAGCCCTGTGACCAGGCGCAGCTGGCCGACTCGCCGTGTGACTGCGGCGTCACGTACAGTCTCCTGCGGCAGCAGGCCGGGATCCGGTGTTGTGGCTTCCATGTATCGATCATAGCCCCTTGTCAATTTTGCAGCAACGCCACTGTTGCCCAGTAAGGCTATAATCGATGGTTCAACCAGTCGTACGCGCCATGAATCCACATCTCGACAAGCTGCAGTCCTACCCTTTCGAAAAACTGCGCCAGCTCTTCGCCGGCAGCACGCCGAACCCAGCTTTCAAGCCGATCAGCCTGGGCATGGGCGAGCCGAAACACCCTACCCCGGCCTTCATCCGCCAGGCCCTGATCGATAACCTGGACGGGCTGGCCAACTACCCGGTGACTGCCGGCAGCGAAGCGCTGCGTAACGCGATCGCCTCCTGGCTGGAGCGCCGCTACGACCTGCCGACGCTGGACCGCGCCACCCAGGTGCTGCCGGTGAACGGTTCGCGCGAAGCCCTGTTCTCCTTCGCACAGACCGTGATCGCACCCGATACCGGCGCGCTGGTGATGTGCCCCAACCCGTTCTACCAGATCTATGAAGGCGCGGCTTTCCTGGCCGGCGCCGAGCCGTATTTCGTCAATTCCGACCCGGCCCGCAATTTCTCGCCTGACTATGACAGCGTGCCGGAGCAAGTCTGGCAGCGCGTACGCCTGCTGTATCTCTGCTCGCCGGGCAACCCGACCGGCGCCGTGCTGACGCTGACCGACTGGGAACACCTGTTCGCGCTGTCGGAACGCTACAACTTCATCATCGCCGCCGACGAGTGCTATTCGGAGATCTACCATAGCGACGAGCCGCCGCTGGGCGCCATGCAGGCTGCCAATATGCTTGGCCTGACCAAAGAAGGCGAACCGTATGCCCGCCTGGTGGTGTTTTCCAGCCTGTCCAAGCGCTCCAACGTGCCGGGCATGCGCTCCGGTTTCGTGGCCGGCGATGCGCAAGTGCTGAAGAAGTTCCTGCTGTACCGCACGTACCACGGCAGCGCCATGGGCCCGCATGTGCAGGCCGCCTCTGTCGCTGCCTGGGCCGACGAAACCCATGTCGAGGAAAACCGCGCGCAATACCGCGCCAAGTTTGCCGCCATCACGCCCCTTATCCAGGAGGTGCTGGACGTGCAAATGCCGGACGCCGGCTTCTATTTGTGGGCCGACGTGACCCGCACCGGCCTGTCCGACACCGAATTCGCCCGCCGCCTGCACGCCGAGTACAATGTTACCGTGCTGCCGGGTAGTTACCTGGCGCGCGACGCCCATGGCATCAATCCGGGCCGCAACCGCATCCGCATGGCGCTGGTTGCCGAAACCGAGGAAGGCCTGGAAGCGGCGCGCCGCATCGTCCAATTCTGCCAACAACTGAAGAAATCATGAGCATCCAGCAAATCATTGAAACCGCGTGGGACAACCGCGCCGAGATCAACCCGTCCAACGCCACCGCCGAAGTGCGCGATGCCGTCAGCCACGTGCTGGCCGGCCTGGACAACGGCTCGCTGCGCGTAGCCCAGAAGGAAAATGGCGCCTGGGTGGTCAACCAGTGGATCAAGAAGGCCGTGCTGCTGTCCTTCCGCCTGGAGAACAACGTGGTCATGCCTTCCGACGGCACCATGCAGTTCTACGACAAGGTTCCTACCAAGTTCGCCAACTACTCGGCCGACGATTTCGCCAAGGGCGGCTTCCGCGTGGTGCCGCCGGCCGTGGCGCGCCGCGGCTCCTTCATCGGCAAGAACGTGGTGCTGATGCCTTCCTACGTGAACATCGGCGCCTACGTTGACGAAGGCGCGATGGTCGACACCTGGGCCACCGTGGGTTCCTGCGCCCAGATCGGCAAGAACGTGCACCTGTCCGGCGGCGTGGGCATTGGCGGCGTGCTGGAGCCAATGCAGGCCAATCCGACCATCATCGAAGACAACTGCTTCATCGGCGCCCGTTCCGAGATCGTGGAAGGCGTGATCGTGGAAGAAAACTCGGTGATTTCGATGGGCGTGTACATCGGCCAGTCGACCAAGATTTACGACCGCACCACTGGCGAGGTATTCTACGGCCGTGTGCCGGCAGGCTCCGTCGTGGTTTCGGGCTCGCTGCCGTCGGCTGACGGCAAGTACAGCCTGTACTGCGCCGTCATCGTCAAGCGCGTCGACGCACAAACCCGCGCCAAAACAGGCATTAACGAATTGCTGCGCGGCGTTTAACCGTACTAAGGAGATACCCAAAAAATGGCTATGGACCGCCTGTTCCAGCTGATGAAGGAAAAAAACGCCTCGGACATGTTTTTTGCCGTAGGCTCGCCGGTGCATCTGAAGATCAACGGCCTTCTGATCCCGATCAACCAGCAAAAGCTCGAGCCCGAGAACCTGCAAGCCCTGCTGGCCGAGGTCTGTTCGCCCGAGCAGCTGGAAGAGCTGGAAACGTCCAATGAGCTGAACATGGGTATCTCCGTGCCCAACCTGGGCCGCTTCCGTCTGTCGGCATTCCGCCAGCGCGGCAGCATTTCCGCTGTGTTCCGTTTCGTCCCTGCGGCCATCCCGCCGCTGGGCGAACTGGGCCTGCCGCCGGTGCTGGCCGACCTGATCATGGAAAAACGCGGCCTGGTGCTGCTGGTCGGCGCTACCGGCTCCGGCAAGTCGACCACCATCGCATCCATGCTGGACCATCGCAACGAACTGCGTTCGGGCCACATCCTGACCCTGGAAGATCCGATCGAGTACCTGTTCCGCAACAAGAAGTCGATCGTCAACCAGCGCGAAATCGGCAGCGATGCCAAGGACTTCTACACCGCGCTGCGCAACTCGATGCGCCAGGCGCCGGACTGCATCCTGATCGGTGAGATCCGCGACCGCGAAACCATGGCTT
>JBCNOX010000485.1:0-4428 GCA_039593645.1 Pseudoduganella sp. | reverse complement strand
CGCTGAGCTGTTTCCGCTACTTTGGCGTGGCAGCTTCCACGCGGTTTTGACATTGGACAGCCGGCAGCCGGATAAGTTCCGCAATTTTCGATAAAATGCCGGGATGTTTATCGATTCCCACTGCCACATCGACTTCCCGGAGCTGTCTGCCCGGATGCCAGAAATCCTCGCCAAGATGGCGGAAAACAAGGTCAGCCACGCACTGTGCGTTTCGGTCGACTTGCCTGACTTCCCGCGCGTGCTCGCGCTGGCCGAGCAGTATCCGCACATTTACGCTTCCGTCGGCGTACACCCCGACTACGAAGACACGCCCGAACCAACGGTCGAACAACTGGTCGAACTGGCCAGGCATCCGAAAATCGTCGCCATCGGCGAAACCGGCCTTGATTACTACCGCCTGGAAGGCGACCTGGAATGGCAGCGTGACCGCTTCCGTACCCACATCCGCGCCTCGCGCGAATCGCGCAAGCCTTTGATCATCCACACCCGCTCGGCTTCGGAGGACACCATCCGCATCATGCGCGAAGAGGGCGCCGGCACCGGCCAGGGCGGCGTGGCGGGTGTGATGCACTGCTTTACCGAATCGCTGGAAGTGGCGCGCGCCTCGATGGAGCAGGGCTTCTACATTTCCTTCTCCGGCATCGTGACCTTCAAGAGCGCCAGGGAACTGCAGGCGGTGGCGCTGGAAGTGCCACTTGAGCGCATGCTGATCGAGACCGACTCGCCTTACCTGGCGCCGGTACCCTACCGCGGCAAGATGAACGAACCGGGCTACGTGGCCCACGTGGCGGAGTTCATCGCCAAGCTGAAAGGCGTGCCGGTCGAGAAAGTGGCCGAACAGACGTCGGCCAACTTCTTCGAACTCTTCAAGGCCGCCGCCTGATGGCAACCCGTCGCGCGGCAATCGCCTGGTTGGCCGGCGCCGTGCTGGCGACGCTCGCCGGGCGCGCATTCGCCAACGCGGCCTCCGCCGACGCTGAACTGGAAGCCGATAAGGCCTCCTTCTTCCGCGCCGTCCAGATCGACGATGACCGGGCGGTGAAAGCCGTCCTGGCCCGGGGCCTGGATCCCAACCTGCATGACCCCGAACGCGGTGAAACCGGCCTCATCATCGCCATGCGCTATGAAGCCATGCGCGTGGCGCGGCTCCTGCTCGCCCATCCGCGCATCAAGGTCGACGAACCTTCGTCCAATGGCAATACCGCCCTGATGATGGCGGCTTTCCAAAAAAACAAGCCTGCCGTGCTGGCATTGCTGGAAAAGGGTGCCCAGGTCAACCGCCCTGGCTGGACCGCCCTGCATTACGCCGCCGCAGCCGGCGACCTCGACATCCTGAACCTGCTGCTCGCGCGCCACGCCTATATCGACGCCGCCTCGCCGACCGGCACCACGCCCCTGATGCTGGCCGCCCGCGAAGGCCAGGAAGACGCGGTCAAGCTGCTGCTGGAAGAGGGCGCCGACGCCACCCTGAAAGACCGGGCTTGGCGTGAAAATGCCGCGGAATTCGCGATCCGGGCCCAAAAACCGTGGATCGCTGAGCAAATCCGCAAGCACCTCAGCCGCAAATAGGGCGGTATTTCCCTTTCATATCGTGCAAATGGCCAGGCCCGCATGGGGCGACAATCCTGTTGTCGACAACCCACCGCGCGCCTGCGCCACTGCCATGCTGAACGAACGCGAAATCGAAAGCTGCTACCTCGGCCAGTTCATCCCCGTGCATTACCACCACAATATGCTGATGGATGCCAACCGCATGCACAACTTCAAGGCCGCCATCGATTACGTGGTGAAGCCCGGCATGAAGGTGCTGGAACTCGGTGGCGGGACCGGCGTGCTGTCCTTCTTCGCCGCGCAGAAAGCCGACAAGGTCTACTGCGTCGAATTCAACCCGGACATGGTGCAGGAAGCGCGCAAGTTCCTGGCAATTAACCCGCATGGCGAGCGGGTCGAAGTGGTGCATGCCGACGCCTTCGAATACCTGCCGCCGGAGCCGGTCGACCTCGTGATCTGCGAAATGATCCACGTTGCCATGCTGCGCGAAAAGCAGGTCGAGGTCATTGAACACTTCAAGCAGCGTTACCTCGAACGTTTCGGCGGCCCGCTGCCGCTGTTCATGCCCGAAGCGATCCTGATGGCGGTCCAGCCGGTGCAGCAGGAATACGATTTCGACGGCTTTTACGCCCCCATCGTGCAATTCCAGCAGCCGGGGCAGATCCAGAATGGCACGCTGGAACTGGCCCAGCCCCAGGTGTATTCGCTGATCGATTTCACCCAGCCCAACGACACGCTGTACCGCTGGGAAGGCCAGTTCACCGCCGAGCGCGACGGCCAGCTCAACGCACTGCGCTTCATCACCAAGAACATCCTCGCCGTGGTGGCCGAACGCAACAGCACGATCGACTGGCTCAACCACTATATGACCCTGCCGCTCGCCGAGCCGCTCGCCCTGCGCGCCGGCCAGACCGTGCAAGTCGGTTTCGCCTACCGGGCCGGCGGCCAGATCCAGTCGCTGCAAGCCAGCATGGGCGCGGTGCTGCTGCGGCAATCGGCACCGGTGCCGGCCTTCGCAGCCTGACCCCGGATTTTCGCGATCTATCGGCCAGTTCTGCATTTGGTCGCATGTCCGTTGTCCGGGCCGGACGTCCGCTATACAGTTGCCTCAACTTCAAAATGGAGGTGGGGATGTTCGGCTTCATCTTATGGCTGCTGTTGCTGTTCCTGTGCTGGCCGCTGGCCTTGCTGGCCCTGATCCTGTATCCCGTGGTGTGGCTGCTGTTGCTGCCATTCCGCCTGCTGGGCATCGGTGTCGAGGCGGTGTTCGAGCTGCTGCGCGCGATCGTCATGTTGCCGGCGCGCGTGCTGGGCGGTGCAAGGCGGTAACCAGCGGCAAGGTGTTGGCGTGTCCTGAACGGCCGCTGTAGCATGGCGGCGAACAGGAGACAGCCATGAACTGGTGGAACCGCGCCAATCTTCGCACCGATGTCCTGACCGCGGCACTCATTGGCCACGGCCTTGCAGTGCAAGGCATCGCTGGTCCGGCCGCTGCCGACCTTTACTGGTGGAACGCCGCATTCCGCTGGTGATCATCAAACGTGTCATGTCGTGTCCGCAATCGCGCCGCCAGCTCGGCGCCGTCGGGCGCGCGCCGTGCTCGCGTTGCGGCCAGCGGTAACCGGCTGGCGCGGCATTCCGCATACCATCAGTATTTGAAGGGTGTGCCGCCTCATCGTCGAGAATTTTTCCAGCCCGTATCGTAAGCGCACTGTGGCAATAGCGCTGCTACGATGGCCCATCGAATAATGACAAAGGGGCGGGACAGACGATGGGTCAATTCGAATATCCGCGGCCACAACTGGTACGCGATCAATGGCAGTCGCTGAACGGCGAATGGGAGTTTGAGTTCGACGACGAACACAGGTATAGCCTGCCATCGGACGATATCCCCTGGTCGCGCCGTATCAATGTTCCGTTCGCGCCGGAGTCCGAACTGAGCGGCATTGGCGACACTGGCTTCCATAACGCTTGCTGGTATCGCTGCCGTTTCAAGGTGGAACAGCGCGGCGCACGCACCTTGCTGCACTTCGGTGCGGTCGACTACCAGGCCAGGGTATGGATCAACAACCATATGGTGATCGAGCATGAGGGAGGCCACACGTCCTTCACTGCCGACATCACGGACGAACTGGTCGACGGCGAGCAGACCCTGGTGGTCTTCGTGGAAGACGATCCGGCCGACCTTAACAAGCCGCGCGGTAAGCAGGATTGGCAGCGCGAGCCCCATTCGATCTGGTATCCGCGTACCACCGGCATCTGGCAGACCGTCTGGCTGGAAAACGTCGGCTCGACCTATATCCGCCGCCTGCGCTGGACGCCGATTTTCGACGGCTATGAACTGGGCTGTGAAGTGCTGGCCGGCGGCGATGCGACGCCCGGCCTGGCGGTCGAGGTCAAGGTCTGGCTCGGCGAGAAGCTGCTGGCTGCCGACAGCTACCTGATGGTCGGGCAGGAGGCCAACCGCAAGATCGCGCTGTCCGACCCCGGCATCGACGATTCGCGCAACGAAATCCTCTGGAGTCCGGAACGGCCCACCCTGCTCGACGCGGAGCTGACCCTGTTCCGCGAAGGCCAGGTGCTGGACCATGTGCGGTCTTACACGGCGATGCGCTCGGTCTCGATCAACCGCGACCGCTTCATGCTCAATGGCAGGCCTTACCACCTGCGGCTGGTGCTGGACCAGGGCTACTGGCTGCCCAGCCTGATGACCGCGCCCTCGGACGACGACCTGCGGCGTGATGTCGAGCTGGCCAAGGCGATGGGCTTTAACGGGGTGCGCAAGCACCAGAAAATCGAAGACCCGCGCTACCTGTACTGGGCCGACCGGCTTGGCTTGCTGGTGTGGGAAGAAATGCCCTCGGCCTATGCCTTCTC
>JBCNOX010000484.1:0-4434 GCA_039593645.1 Pseudoduganella sp. | reverse complement strand
CACAACATTAAATATGTCGTATATTCAAGATATTCGAATTCGTATACATAAGCAAGAATGTCCGGCCTTCCGCAACACCTCGATATTCACCTCATCCGCATTCTCTACCTGCTGCTGGTCGAGAAAAACGTGTCGCGCGTGGCGCTCAAGCTGAACCAGCCGCAGCCCTCCATTTCCGCCTCGCTGCGCAAGCTGCGCGAACTGACCGGCGATCCGCTGCTGGTACGCGGCGCGCGCGGCATGGTGCCGACCCAGCACGGCGAAAGCCTGCTCAAGCCGGCCAAGCGCATCCTGGACGAGACCGAGTCGCTGTTCGTGAAAAAGACGCCCTTCGTGGCGCAGGAAGAAGCACGCACCTTCAACATCGCCGCACCGGATTACCTCGACAGCCAGTTCCTGCCGAATGTGGTGGCCATGCTACGTCGCGGCTCCCCCAAGAGCCGCGTGGTGATTCACTCGATTGGCCCCGGCACCGACTACCTGCGGCTGCTGTCGGACGGCGACATGGACCTGGTCATCGCCAACTGGGACGAACCGCCGCAGCACCTGCACATCTCCAAGCTGTTCGAAGACCCGATCATCTGCGCCATGCATGCCGGCAGCCCTTACGCCAAGCGCACCGCGAGCGATGCGATGTCGCTGGATGACTACCTCACCCTGCCGCACGTCGCACCAGGGCAAATGGTGCCCGGCTACGGCGGCGTGATCGATTCCTTCCTCGAACGGCAAGGCATGCGGCGCAATGTGGCGGTCGAATCGGCCTATTTCAGCCTGATCCCCTACATGCTGGCGCAGACCGACCTGGTACTGACCACCGGCCGCCAGTTCCTGCGCTTTTACGAGAATTCGCTTCCGCTCAAGGTCTTCACCCCGCCGGTCAAGTTCCCGCCAATGCGCTTCTACCAGCTCTGGCACGAACGGGTGCACCAGGCTCCCGAGCACAAATGGTTGCGCGACCAGGTCACCGCCGCAGCCAAGGCCCTGACCTAGCAGGGCTATTCGTTTCGCTCACGTTCGCGGCGGCGGCGCTGATACTCCTTCTTCTTTTCTTCGACACCAGGTGCGGTCTTCATGTCGCGGCTGCGTCCCGGCCAGCAGTCACCGACGCCGGAGCAGCATTCCGCCACATTAAGCACATCGCCGCAAGTTGAATCGCAGCCGTGGCAGTCAGCGGATGGCAAGTCGCAGCTGCCGGCTTGCCGATGCATGCGCGGATTGTGCAGCCGGAATTGTGTACCGCAGGCTTGCAAACGGCGGTGCAGCAATGCCAGGCCCTTGCGGGTCCCATGGCGAGCGATCACCCGATACCCATAACCGGAGCATCCCTGGCCGCCCTTGTAAACCCGATGAGCGCAGGAATAGCCTTTGTATGGCGAGATAAAACGCTGGTAAATCCCGATTGCCCAAAGCAGCAATCCCTTCATCCGCACTCCGGTATATTAAGGAGGCTATATCATATCGTATAGAGGCCACATTCCTGCCTGCTTATAGGCCGGGCTGCCTCGACGGGATATGATCGAAGATCCAATATGGAACACCTGCGATGACCACGACTCTATCCGAACTGAACTCCTGCGACCTCGCCGCCTTTGTTGACCACCTGCGCGGCATTTATGAGCATTCACCATGGATTCCCGAACGCGCGGCGGCGCAGCGGCCGTTTGCCACGCTGGCGGCACTGAAGCAGGCATTGCAAGGAGTGGTAAGCGGAGCGACCGAGGCTGAGCAGCTTGGCCTGATTCGCGCCCACCCTGAATTGGCGGGCAAAGCCGCCATCGCCGGCGAACTGACTGCCGAATCGACCAGCGAACAGGCCAAGTCCGGCCTGAACCTGTGCAGCGCGGAGGAATTTGCGACGCTGCACAAGCTGAATGCGGATTACAACGCCAGGTTCGGCTTCCCCTTCATCCTCGCCGTCAAAGGCCCCACTGGACAAGGCCTGACGCGTGAAGCGGTCATCGCCAACTTCGCTCGCCGCCTGAAAAACCAGAGGGCCGACGAAATGGCTGAATGCCTGCGCCAGATCCACCGCATCGCCGAAATCCGCCTGAATGACCTGCTGGGCATAAAACTGGAATTCGGCCCGCAGATCATGCAGTGGTCGGAAGACCTGGCCCAATGGAGCGACGACGAGGGCGCCCTGACCTGCGCTTACATGACCAATGCCCACCGCGCCACCGCCGCTCAATTGGCCGCCTGGATGCGCGCGGCCGGCATGCAGGTCGAGATCGACGCGGTTGGCAATGTGGTCGGGCGCTATTTGTCCGACGTGCCCGGCGCGAAAACCATCCTCACCGGTTCGCATTACGACACCGTCCGCAATGGCGGCAAGTACGATGGCCGCCTCGGCATCTTGCTGCCGATCGCCATCGTGCGCCACCTTCATGCGAAAGGCGAGAAGCTGCCGTTCAATTTTGAAGTGATCGGCTTTGCGGAGGAAGAAGGTGTACGCTTCCGCAGCACCTTCCTGGGCAGTAACGCCGTTACTGGGAAGTTCGACATGTCCTTGCTGGACGCAGTGGACTCCGACGGGATCAGGATGCGCGACGCGCTGGCCGCAGCCGGCCATGATGCCGCCGCCATTCCGGCAATCGCGCGCCGCCGCGAAGACATTGCCGCTTATGTTGAGGTCCATATCGAGCAGGGTCCGGTGCTGCTGGAGCACGGCCTGCCCCTCGGTGTCGTGACTGCCATTGCCGGCAGCTCGCGCTTCCTCGTCGAACTGCAAGGCGTCGCGAGCCACGCAGGCACTACGCCTATGCACATGCGCAAGGATGCAGCGGCGGCGGCGGCTGAAATCGTCCTGCTGGTTGAGCAGCGCTGCTCGCAAGGAGAAGCACTGGTCGGCACCGTCGGCCAGCTTCAGGTGCCCGGCGGCTCGGTCAACGTCATTCCGGGCGCATGCAAACTGTCGCTCGACATCCGCGCTGCCGACGATGCGGTGCGGGAGTCCGCAGTGCGGGACGTGCTCGACGGACTGGCTGCAATCTGCGCACGCCGCAATATCGAGTTCAAGGTGGAGAAAATTGTCGAAGCCAAGGCCGCACCGTGCGCGCCCTGGCTGATGCAGCAGTTAGGCGAAGCCGTCCAGCGCAGCGGCTTGCCACGCTTCGACCTGCTGTCCGGCGCCGGCCACGACGCCATGGCGATTGCCGCGCTGACCGACGTATGCATGCTGTTCACCCGCTGTGGCAATGGCGGCATCAGCCACAATCCGCTGGAGACCATGACCGCCGACGACGCGGAAATCGCCGCGCAGGTGCTGCTCGATTTCCTGCGCAGTTTCCGGCCCCAATAAGCGGACTATCGCCGCAGCGACGCCAGGATTTCCTCGTTGTGCTGGCCGACGGCGGGGATAGCGTTCGGCGCGTCCGGTGCCGGCGTGGCGGAGAAGCGCGGTGCGGCGGTTGCCTGCAAGACGCCGCCATCGCGGGCATACGTGCCGCGCGCCTTCATGTGGGGGTGCTGCGCCGCTTCCGACGGCGCCAATACCGGAGCGAAGCAAGCGTCGGTCCCCTCCAGCAGCGCACACCATTCGTCCCGAGTGCGCATGGCAAACAGCTCCGCGAATGCCGCCCGCTGCAGCGGCCACTGGCCTGCCGCGTGCTGGGCCGCGAAACGCCGGTCCTCCGCCAGGCCGAGTTTTTCCAGAAGCAGTTTGTAGAACTTGCCTTCCAGGGCGCCGACAGTGATATCGCGTCCATCCTTGCAGCGGTAGGTGTTGAACCAGTGCGGGCCGTCCAGCACGGAGGTGCCGCGCTGTTCACGCATCAGGCCAACCGCCGACAGGTCAAGCAGCAGATTCATCATGTGCGCAGAGCCGTCGACGATGGCAGCGTCGATCACCTGCCCTTTGCCCCCACCGCGTGCATGCAGGATGGCGGAAACCAGGCCCAGTGCGAGATACAGCGCGCCGCCGCCAAGGTCGCCCACCAGCGTCGGCGGCGTTACCGGCGGCACATCTCCCGCGCCGGCGTAATGCAGCGCGCCGGAAAGTGCGATGTAGTTGTTGTCATGCCCCGCCGCCTGCGCCAGCGGGCCGTGCTGGCCCCAGCCGGTCATGCGGCCGTACGCAAGGCGCGGGTTGCGCGACAGGCAGACGTCAGGGCCGAGGCCAAGGCGTTCCATCGCGCCTGGACGCATGCCCTCGATCAGTCCATCGGCATCCTCGATCAGTTGCAGCACGATGTCGATGGCCGCGGGTTCCTTGAGATCCAGCGCCAACGAGCGCTTGCCACGGCGCAGGATGCCGGCGCTCGGAATCTCGGCCGGGCCGGGCCGCTCGACTACGATCACTTCCGCGCCCAGGTCCGCCAGCAGCATGCCGCAAAACGGTCCCGGGCCAATGCCCGCAATCTCGATAATCCTGACGCCGGACAGCACGCCCATCTCAACGCTCCGTATAGTAAGTAGCCCCGCTAGCGGCCATCGCCT
>JBCNOX010000483.1:0-4434 GCA_039593645.1 Pseudoduganella sp. | reverse complement strand
GTCGTCGATCAGGCGCACCATGGCGTGGATCTGGCGCATGTCGCGCGCCACCATGCGTTCCAGCTGCTCCGGCGCAAAGTGAGCCATGTTGCCGCGCTCAAGCTGCAGCTTGCGCATCTGCGCTTCAAGGTAGAGGGTGTTGAGGGGCGTGCGCAGCTCGTGCGCCACCATCGACATGAACTGGTCACGCATTTCCAGTGCGCGCTGCAGCTCCTGCTGCACGGCGTTCAGCTCGCGCACCGTGGCTTCGCGCTGGTCGACGATCTGCCGCACTTCCTGTTTTTGCCGGAACAGGTCGACGAAGACGTTGACCTTGCTCCTTACCGCCTCCGGGTCCAGCGGCTTGTAAAGGAAGTCCACCGCGCCGGCTTCGTAGCCCTTGAAGGCGTAATTCAGCTCCTTGCCGGCGGCGCTGACGAAGACGATCGGGATATGGCGGGTCTTGCCGGTGCCGCGCATCAGCTCCGCCAGCTCAAAGCCGTCCATGCCGGGCATCTGGACGTCGACGATCGCCAGCGCGAATTCGTGTTCCAGCAACAGGGCGAGCGCTTCTTCGCCATTGCGGGCCTGGTAGATCACGCGGTCGTCGGCGCGCACCAGGGCATTCAGCGCGCGCAGGTTTTCCGGCAGGTCGTCTACCAGCAGGACATTGGTCAGTTCCATCAATGCGTCTCCAGCATCAACAATAGTTGCTTGATCTGCTCAAGCGGCAGCACCAGGTCGGGAGCGCGGGTGTTGATCGCTTCCTGGGGCATGACTGCAACGTCGGCGTCTTTCGGGTCCTGCACCACAGTCAGGCCGCCGGCCTTGCCAATGGCCGCCATGCCTGCCGCGCCGTCTTCATTGGCGCCCGTCAGCAGCATCCCCACCAGGCCGGGGCCATAAACGTCCGCCGCCGTCTCCATCGTAATGTCGATGGCCGGGCGGGTGAAATGCAGGGGGGCGTCGCAACTCAATGAGAAGCTGCGGTCGTTCTCGATCAGCAGATGGTAACCAGCCGGTGCAAAGTACAGGGTACCCGGAACAACGTCTTCCTTGTCGCCCGCTTCACGCACAGGTATCGCTACCCTTTGCTGGAACACGTCCACCAACTGGTTGTGCCTACCGCTTTTTACATGAATCACGACGACTATCGGTAAGCGATAACCGCGCGGCAGGGCAGGCAGCACCTGCATCAGCGCATTCACGCCGCCGGCCGACGCGCCGATGACGACCGCCTCCGTGGTGCGGCCTTGTACAGCCAATTCCAGCGAAGGGACGGTTTGCATTATCGTTTCCTGAACAGGCGGTCGCGTTTGGCGAGTGCTTCAAACCTTGCGGCGTAGGAGGAGAAGTCGATGCTCTCCTTGCTGCCCAGCCCGAGAAAGCCGCGGTGGCACAGGGACTCGTGGAACAGCCCGAGCGCCCTTTCCTGCAGCCTCTTGTTGAAGTAGATCATCACGTTGCGGCAGCTGATGAATTGGGTTTCGGCGAACACCGAATCGGTGGCCAGGCTATGGTCGGCGAACGTGACGTTCTCGCACAGCGAGCGGTCGAACAGGGCGGCGTTGTAGGCGGCCGTGTAGTAATCGGAGAAGGCGCGCTTGCCCCCTGCGGCCTGGTAGTTGGCCGTGTAGGTGCGCATGTTCTCCAGCGGGAAAACGCCTTTCCTGGCTTTTTCCAATGATTGCGGGTTGATGTCGGTGGCGTAGATGATGCTGCGTTCCAGCAGGCCTTCTTCCTTCAGCAGGATAGCGAGCGAATACACTTCTTCGCCGGTACTGCAGCCGGCCACCCAGATCTTCAGCGAGGGGTAGGTGCCCAGCACCGGCATCACGTGCTCGCGCAGGGCAAGGTAGTAGGTCGGGTCGCGGAACATTTCCGTGACGGGGATGGTCAGGTATTGCAGCAGCTGGCTGAAGGCGCTGGGCTCGTGCAGCACGCGCGCCTGCAGGTGCGAGACGGTGGCGCAGCCCATTTCGTGCATGGCGTGCAGCACACGGCGTTTTTGCGAGGCGCCGGTGTAGTCGCGGAAGTCGTAGCTGTAGCGCAGGAAGATGGCTTCCATCAGCATGCGCAGCTCGATTTCCATGCTGCTGATCCCGGCGCCGTCGCTCATCACACCGTGTCCATGGCTGGCATCCACACCCTTAGCAATGAATACAGGCGGGACAGGTCGATCGGCTTGGCCAGGTAGTCGTTGGCGCCGGCGGCCAGGCATTGCTCCTGGTCGTCTTTCATGGCCTTGGCGGTAATGGCGATCACCGGCAGGCGGGCGAAGCGCGTGTCGGCGCGCAGGCGGCGCGTGGCTTCCAGCCCGTCCATGCCGGGCATCATGATGTCCATCAGTACCAGGTCGATGTCGGGCACGGCATCGAGCTTGTCGAGGGCTTCGTGGCCATTGCGGGCGATTTCCACCAGGGCTCCCTTTTGCTCGATGGCGCTGGTCAGGGCGAAGATGTTGCGCACGTCGTCATCCACCAGCAGGATGCGGCGGCCTTCGAAGACTTTGTCGCGGCTGCGTACTGCCTTCAGCATGGTCTGGCGCTCGCTGGAGAGCTGGGACTCGACCTTGTGCAGGAACAGGGTCACTTCGTCCAGCAGGCGCTCGGGCGAGCGCGCGCCTTTGATGATGATGGAGCGCGAGTATTTCGACAGCTCGGCTTCTTCGGCGCGCGTCATGCTACGTCCAGTATAGACAATCACTGGCGGGAAGCTGGCAATCTCCTGCTGCGACATTTGCTGCAGCAGTTCGCTGCCTTGCATGTCGGGCAATTTCAGGTCCATCACCATGCAGTCGAAGACAGTGGCGCGCAGCTGCGCCAGGGCCTCGGCGCCGCTGGCGACCGGGGTGATGGCGATGTCTTCGTCTTCGATCAGCTTGACCATGCTTTCGCGCTGGCGGGCGTCGTCTTCCACCAGCAGGATGTGCTTGATCTTTTGCGTGAAGCGGCGCTCCAGGCGGTCGAACGCGGCCAGCAGTTGCTCGCGCGCGGCGGGCTTGCGGACGTAGCCGATGGCGCCGAGATGCAGGGCGGCCTCGCCATTGTCGGCGGCGCTGATCACGTGCACGGGGATGTGGCGGGTCTGCGGATTGTCCTTCAGCATCTGCAGCACCGACAGGCCTGAGCGGTCAGGCAGGCGGATGTCGAGCATCACGGCTTGCGGCTGGTGTTCTTCGGCCAGCTGCAGGCCTTCCTCGGCGGTGAAGGCGACCAGGGCGCGGTAGCTGGCTTCATGCGCCAGGTCGTACAGGATGCGGGCGAAGTCGGGGTCGTCTTCGATGATGAGGACTTTGCGCTCCGGCGGCGGCGCGGCGCCGCGGTCGTCGTCGAAGTACTGCCGCGCAGTGCCCGCGCCATCGGCGGCAGGGGAGGCGTCGCTGCGGGCCGCTGGCTCGGTGCCGACTGGCGCGGCAGGGCCGCTGGCTTGGGCGTCCTGCTGCGCGCCGGTCAGGGCGGAAGATGCCGCCGCGGCATGCGGCTTGCCCTGCGGCTCGTCCTGCGGCGCAGCGGCCGCCCACTGCGTCGGCAACAGCAGGGTGAACGTGCTGCCCTGCCCTTCAATGCTGGATACCTCGACCTCGCCGCCCAGCAGGCGGGCCAGGTCGCGCGAAATCGACAAGCCCAGCCCGGTGCCGCCATAGCGCCGGCTGGGGGTGCCATCGCCCTGCTGGAAGGCATCGAAGATGGCGCCCTGCTGCTCCTTCCGCACGCCGACGCCGGTGTCGATGACGGCAAAGCGCAGCAAGCCTCCTTCGCCCCCAGACACTCGCAGGATGACCTTGCCCCGATCGGTGAACTTGACTGCGTTGGACAGCAGGTTCTTGAGGATCTGCTCCAGCCGCTGCCGGTCGGTGTAGACCTTTTCCGGCAAGCCAGGCAACAGATCGATCTTGAACTCGAGCTGCTTTTCCCGCGCCAGCGGTGCGAAGGCCGCTTCCAGGTTATCGATCAGGGAACGCAAGGGCACGTCGTCGGGCGCCAGTTCCAGCTTGCCCGCTTCCACCTTGGCGATATCGAGGATGTCGTTGATCAGCGCCAGCAGGTCATTGCCGGCGTTGTAGATGGTCTGCGCGAACCGCACCTGCTCCTCATTCAGGTTGCCCTGCTTGTTATCTGCCAGCAGCTTGGCCAGGATCAGGGAACTGTTCAGCGGCGTGCGCAGTTCATGCGACATATTCGCCAGGAATTGCGACTTGTATTCGCTGGCCCGCTCCAGGTCGCGCGCCCTGGCCTCCACCTCCAGCCGCGCCGCAGCCAGGGCAGCATTGCGCTGGTCCAGCACTTCGGCCTGTGCCGCCAGCTTTTCATTGCTCTGCTCCAGCTCCAGCTTCTGCGTTTCGAGGCTGGCCTGCGAGCGCTCCAGCACGCGCGACTGCTCTTCCAATTCCTCGTTGGCAGTGCGCAGTTCTTCCTGCTGCACCTGCAGTTCCTCGTTCAGCGACTGCGTCTC
>JBCNOX010000482.1:0-4453 GCA_039593645.1 Pseudoduganella sp. | reverse complement strand
GCGCCGAGCGGTCCCGCGGCCAGTCCTTCCACTCCGCGCAGTGGGACCACAGTATTGATTTGCGCGGCAAGCGTGTAGCGGTGATCGGCAGCGGCGCCAGCGCCGTGCAGTTCGTGCCCGAGATCCAGCCGCTGGTGCAGCAGCTCGACCACTACCAGCGCACCGCGCACTGGGTGCTGCCGCGCCCCGACCGCGCCGTCACGCACGTCGAGCAATGGCTACTGGATCGCGTGCGCCCGCTGCAGCTGCTGTACCGTGCCAAGCATTACGTGCAGTTCGAGTCGCGCGTGGTTCTGTTCATCTTCTTGCCGGTGCTCGCGAAGATCATGCAATGGCAAGCCTTGCGCCACTTGAAGCGTCAGGTCGCCGACCCGCAATTGCGCGCGAAACTAGTGCCGGACTACACGCTGGGCTGCAAGCGGGTGCTGCTGACCAATGACTACTATCCCGCGCTGGCACAGCGCAACGTCGCGGTGGTGAAGGACGGCATCCACGAGGTGCGCGAACACAGCATCGTCACCGGCAGCGGCGAAGAGCGCCCGGTCGACGTGATCATCTATGCCACCGGTTTCGATGTCGAACATGCCTACGGCCCGATCGAGCTGCGCGGCCGTGGTGGCTGCAGCTTTGCGCAGGCGCTGGAGCAGGGTGCCGGCGCCTACAAGGGCGCCACCGTGGCCGGCTTCCCCAACTTCTTCATGATCACCGGGCCGAATACCTTGCTGGGCCATAACTCCATGGTTTACATGATCGAATCCGGCGTGCGTTACGCCGTGGAGGGCGTGCGCCGGATGCTGCACGAGGGCCTGCATTCGGTCGAGGTGAAGCCGGCAGTGCAGGGCGCCTACAACCGAAAATTGCAGCAAAAGCTCAAGGGAACCGTCTGGCACACTGGCTGTAAGAGCTGGTACCTCGACTCGCGCGGCCGCAACCTGGTGATATGGCCGGGCTTCACCTTCCACTACCGCCACATTACGCGGCGTTTCGATATCGACAGTTACGTCGTGCGCCGCCAGGCGTAGGCCGGTCAGGCAGTATCGACGCTGCCCATGGCGGACAAGTGCCTCGACATGGCCTCACTCATGAACTGCGCCGGAATCTCGGCGGCATACGGCCGCGGGTCATCCAGTTCGAAGAAACACGCTTCGTATTCATGCTGCAGGTCGAATTGCATTGGCAACTGGAGCAGGCTCCTTGGAGAGAGCTTGAACGCTGCCAGGCGCAGCGGCGCTGTCAACTGCTTGGCCGGAATCTTCGCCAGCAGTTCGTGGACTTCAACTTGCGGCAGCGGACAATCCGGCGCCAGCAGCATTCCGTACATCGTCTCGTTGCGCAACTCCTTCGGCAGCTTGGCGATGCGGGTGAAATCGCGCCACACCACGTCCCGCCACTCCTCCATCGTCTCTGGCGCTGCCAGGGAGGAAAGCCTGCGCCCATTCCGCAAACCTTCCAGTACTACGTCGAGGGACAGTGGCGTATTTTTCAGCAGCTTCTTGAGCGGGGCCGGCAGGCGCTTCTCGTCATCGGGATCGCGCACGCGGGAAAGGTCGATGCGGGCAGGCTTGCCACGGCTTCCCTTGCCGCGCTGGTCAACGCCATGGTCATCGATGATCAGTGCCTGCGCAACGATCTCACCGTGGACGATCAGTTGGCCGTGGTTGTAATAGGCATACACCACGTCTTCCACTGCCAGGTCGCCGCCGATTTCGATATACGCTCCGCCGCAACTGGCCTGGCGCGCATGAATCGAACCAGCAACGAGCAGTAGCGGACCAGAGTCGCCTTCTGCATTGATCAACGCGCCGCCCATGCGCAGGCTGCCATCAATGCAAAGGCCGCGCAGGCCCTGCGCGCCCGCCAGCGCCTTTTCAGCGAGCAGCGCAAGCACGGCGCCATTATCCCAGCCGGCATGCCAGTCCATTACAAGGTCGCCTTGCAGGTGAAGGTCACCGGTGTGCAAAAGCAATGGCTCCGAATCCTCAACCCAGGAAGGAATCGAAAATACGGTGCGGAGCTCTCCGCTTGTCTTCAAGCTGAACATCGATACTCCAAAGTAAGCAGGACTTGGCAATATAGCATTGGGGACAGAAGCTATCTTCCACATCGTGCGCCGTCAAGCCCGGCACTTCGTACAATGGACGGATGAAAGAGAAGCCGGACCAGCAACAGCCATCCACACTGGATGAGTGCCGCCGCTGTGACTTGTGGCGCAATGCCACGCAGCCGGTCGGAGGGCAGGGTGCGCGCCGTGCAAAACTGATGCTGGTCGGCGAACAGCCGGGCGATCAAGAGGACTTGGCCGGCAAGCCCTTCGTCGGCCCGGCAGGCGACTTGCTTGACGCCGCGCTGGAAGCGGCCGGCATCGACCGCCGCCAGGTCTACATCACCAACGCGGTCAAGCATTTCAAGTGGGAACCACGCGGCAAGCGCCGCATGCATAAGACCCCCGCGCAAAAAGAAGTCGCAGCCTGCCATTACTGGCTGGAAGCCGAACTGGAAAGCGTCGCGCCCGACGTCATCGTGGCGCTGGGCGCGACCGCGCTGAAATCCGTCCTGCAAAGCGGCAGCGTGGCGCTGAAAGACTATATGGGCCAGCCCGTCGAACGCGGCGGCCGCTGGATCGTCGCCACCTACCATCCCGCCTATGCCTTGCGCGTCCCTAGCAGCGAAGCCCGCGCCGCGGCCCGCCAGGCCATCGTTGATGCGCTGCTTGAAGCAAAGCGCCTGCTTTGAGTCAGGAGGAGAATAAGCGGATGAGCGGAATCGTCCCCGCCGCCAGCAGCGTTTGCAGCGTGATCAGGGACGCCATCAGGCGCGCATCTCCGCCCAGCTGGCGCGCCATGATGTAGGCGTTGGGCGCGGTCGGCAGTGCGCAATAGAAGCTGGCCGCCAGCGCTACCGGTTCGGACACGCCGAACATCGCGCACACGCGCAGAGCCACGAAAGGCAGGACCAGCAGCTTGAGGGCGCACGTAAAGGCCAGCGCCGCCGGACGCATGCCCTCCAGGGAGAACACCAGGCCGCTGCCCACGCTGATCAATCCAAGCGCCAGTGCGGATTTGCCGAGGATATCCAGGGTGTTCATCAATGGCGCCGGCACGGATAGTCCGGTAAGGCTGGCAATCGTGCCCGCGAGCGTTGCCAGGATGATGGGATTGGTCGCCAGCGTCGTGGCGACCTTGCCGAGGTTCGCCTTGCTGCCGCTCCACCACGACAGAGCCAGGATCGAGATCACGTTCACCACCGGCAGGCACAAGGCCAGCGCCAGCATCACCAGCGCGGCCGTCTGCTGCGGGAAGAACAGGGCGGACACCGCGATCCCGAAATAGCTGTTCGGCCGCATCGCGCCTTGCACGACAGAGGAGCGGCTTGGATCGGGCAGGCCGCGCCAGAACAGCAGCACCAGCAGCGCAAGGCCGACCACGATGAAGGTCGGCAGCAGCGTCGCCAGCGCCAGTTCGCCCACCATCCGGCCATGGAAGTCGAGTCGTGCGATGCCGGTGAACAGCAGGGCCGGGAACGCGATGAAATACGAGAACTTCTCGACCGATGGGAAAAAGTCGTCCGGCATCCAGCGGGACTGGCGGATGGCCACGCCCAGCATGATCAACAGGAAGACGGGGATGATCGAGCCAAGCATTCTAGCGGGCAGCCAACTGGCGGTCGTGCAGGCGGGTCAGCGTCAGCAGGGCGGCCACGCCCCCGATCAGGGCTGTGAACATGTCGGACTGCGTATCCCACGCGTCACCCTGGGTGCCGAGGAATTCATCCGCTCCCTGGCCCAGCGCCACCGCCGCACCCCATTCGATCAACTCGTACGCTGCGCTGATCGCCAGCACGATGGAGATCACGACAAAGGCCAGCATCTTGCCCGGCGCCAGGTAGCGCCCGCGCAGCAGGATTTCGCGCGCCACCATGGCCGGCACGAAGCCCTGCGCGAAATGGCCGATCTTGTCGTACGGGTTGCGCGACAGCCCGAACCATTGCTGCAGGTCGAAGCCGATCGGTACCCGGGCATAGGTGTAGGCGCCGCCGATCATCAGGATCACGCAATGCACGGCAATCAGCGCATACAGCAGGTCGGTCAGGCGATAGCTGCGGTAGGTCGCTGCCATCAGCGGCAAGGCGACCAGCGCCGGCGCCACTTCCATCCACCAGGTGACACGGTCATAGGGCGCGATGCCGGACCAGGCCAGGACGGCCAGCACGGCGGCGGCCAGCGCGAGGTGGAATCTGGAGATAGTCGTATTCATGCAGTTCCTGTGCTTTGCGAAAAACGCATATTAATATCAAAAACCGTTCGTTTCCAACGCGGTGCATGGCGCATAGACTGTTTGCATGAACTGGCAGCATTTCGACATCCGCATCCTCGACGCGCCGTTGGGCGCAGAAGTCATCGGTTACAGTCTGGAGCAGGAACAGGACGACAACGACACCGTCCGCCTGCAATCGG
>JBCNOX010000481.1:0-4453 GCA_039593645.1 Pseudoduganella sp. | reverse complement strand
CACGGTGCCCTCGCCGGTGCGGAACGGCTTGTCGTTGTCGTCGATGTCGGACGTCAGCAGGTCGGCTGCTTCGGCATCGGTGCGGGCGATCACCAGCGTCGACGTGCCCATGACGTCGGCCGCCAGTCGCGCTGCGGTCAGCTTTTCGACTGCCTCGCGGGTCGGTACCAGCACCTTGCCGCCCATGTGGCCGCACTTCTTCACCGAAGCCAGTTGATCCTCAAAGTGCACACCCGAAGCGCCCGCCTCGATCATGGCCTTCATCAGCTCAAAGGCATTCAACACGCCACCGAAACCGGCTTCAGCATCGGCCACGATAGGCGCGAAGAAATCGATATCGTCCTTGCCCTCGGACCATTGGATCTGGTCCGCACGCTGGAAAGTGTTATTGATGCGGCGAACAACCATCGGCACCGAATTGGCCGGATACAGCGACTGGTCCGGATACATTTCGCCGGCCAGGTTGGCATCGCCAGCCACCTGCCAGCCGGACAGGTAGATCGCCTTCAGGCCAGCTTTCACCTGCTGCATGGCCTGGTTGCCAGTCAGCGCGCCCAGGGCGTTGACGAAAGGCTCATTGTTCACCAGGTCCCACAGCTTTTCCGCGCCGCGTTTGGCCAGCGTGTGCTCGATGACCAGCGAGCCGCGCAAGCGCACCACGTCTTCGGCGGTGTAGGTGCGGGTGACGCCCTTCCAGCGTGGGTTGGTATCCCAGTCGTGCTGCAGGGCTGCGATTTGTTCGGCGCGAGTTGCCATGATGATCTCCTACGAAAGCGTTAGAAAACGAAAACCGTTAGAGATATATTATGCGGGATTGTTCAGTGCAACAATTGTCTTATATAAGACATATGAGCACTATTAATTCGCGGCAAATCATACACTTGGAGCCAACATTTCATGATACGGAACGTCGTTTCTCCTTTCGAGAGAAACAACGTTCGTTGAAATGGTGCACTTTCCATCGCATGAAATGGTGATTTCACATCGTGGAAAGCACAGGGGTCAAGCGAGCTTTTGCCTGGCCACCAGCACACCGTCCGCGTCCGCGTAAATCCAGTCGCCCGGGCGGACTGCGACGCCAGCGATCTGCACATTCACATCGCGCTTGCCTACGCCATCGCGCGCGCTGCGTTGCGGATGCGTAGCCAGGGCCATGATGCCGACATCGCATTCCGCCAATTCCGCGCTATCGCGCACGCAGCCATCAACGATGACGCCGGCCCAGCCGTTGTTCTGCGCCAGCAAGCCAAGCTGGCCACCGACCAACGCCCGGCGCAAGCTGCCACCGCCATCGACTACTAGGACTTTGCCCTCGCCCTGGGTTTCCAGAGTTGCGCGCACCAGCGCATTATCCTCATGCACCTTCAAAGTCGCCGCAGGCCCGGAGAACTGGATGCGTTTGCCAAAGTGGCGGAAGAACGGCGAAAGCACTTGCAGGCTGCCCTCCTCCAGCATTCCGGGATTGTCGTCGCAAAGATCGGTCGTAGCAAAACTCATGGCATCGCTCCAAAAAAAGTCGGGGTCAGGTCTGTCATTCGGACACCGACACAATATCTTTGATCTACCTCAATACGCAAATCCGAGCCATTTTGCGTATTGAGAAAGATCAAACGATTGCGCTACCTCGGATGGCCGCCCCGTCCAAATGACAGACCTGACCCCGAACTTTCAAGCTGCGGCGCTGGCTGTGGCGCGGGTGCGGCTGCCAACACCGGTGGCGGTCGCGATTGCGAGCAGGAGGAAGAAGGCGATGCCGGCGAATACATACTGCGGTTTGCCGGCATCCATCATCACACCGAACAGCAGCGGGCCGACCGACAGGCCGCTATCCAGGCCGGAGTACACAACGCCGTACACGCGCCCCGTGGCGTTTTTCGGCGCAGCCGCACGAATCATCAGGTCGCGCGACGGGCCGGCAATGCCGGAGAAGAAACCAATCAACGCCATCAGTACCAGCGCACCCCAGGCCGGCACCACTGCCAGCCCGAGCACCAGCGCCAGCACGGCGGCCAAAGCAAATGCGGCAGCAATGGTGCGATCGTGATTCTTGCGCCCGGCGCCGAGAAAGCCGCCCAGCATCATGCCCAGGGCCGACGCCAGCATGTAGGCCGTGAATGCGCTGGTTGCCAGCGCCAGCGACATGCCGTACAGCTTGACCAGCCCGGTTGATGCAAAGCTTTGAATGCCGCCAAGCGCCAGCGCAGTCAGGAAGAAGAAGCCAAAGCACATCCACACAGACGGCAGGCGCAGGAAGTCAAAGGAGCCTTCCTGCCGTGCGCTGGCGGCATGGTGGTTGATCGGATCGGGGCGCAGCGCTTCTCGGTTCCACCACAGGATCGCCAGTACGACGGCCGGCAGCGCAGCGGCCGACAGCAAAGCCGTGCGCCAGTCGGTGGCAGCCGCGACACCGGTAAGGAATACGGGTGCAGCCGCCCAGCCGATGCTTCCGCTAAGGCCATGAACGGAAAAGCCATGCGCCACGCGGTCGCGCGACACGCGCTGGTTGAGAATCGTGTAGTCGGCCGGGTGGAAGATGCTGTTACCCATGCCGGCCATCAGCGCGCCCACCATCAGGCCCGCATAATTCTGCGCATTCGACAACACCACGGCCGTCACGCCCAGCATCGCCATCCCGGAAAACAGCACACGGCGCGCGCCAACCCGGTCGACGACGAATCCGGCCAGGGCCTGGCCAATGCCCGAAACGACAAAGAATACCGTCATCAGCAAAGCCAGTTGGGAGTAGCTCAAGCCAAATGCCGTCTTCAGCCAGGGGAACAGCGCAGCCAGGATCAGGTGATAGAAGTGCGAGACGCCATGCGCCAGCCCGACCAGGCCGATCACGCGGGCATCTGTGCGTAAGGTTTGGTTTTCCATTGCATGCCTCATCCGTATAAAGAATGGAAACATTCTAGAAAAACCTCGGGCGTCTGTTTTGAGCTAGGATGTCATCCTTTATCGCAAAACTGCCATCCCATGCCAGTCCAGATCGTTACCCATACAGGCCCGCATGAAAGCCGCCGCGAGCCGTCCGCCATGCAGCCAGTCACCATGATCGCGCGTGACCTGGTCAGCGAACGCTCCCTGCAGGCGCACAGTCACGATTGCGCCCAGTTGACCCTGGCGCTGGAGGGCGTGATCCGCGTGAACGCGATGGACAGCAGCTGGATCGTGCCGCCGCAACGCGCGATCTGGACCGCAGCCAATGTCGAGCATTCCCTGAGCGTGATCGAGACGGCGCGCCTGCGCCCGGTCTACGTCGTTTCGTCGCTCGATCCTTTCCCCGGCGAGCCTTGCAAGGTGCTGGAAGTGTCGCCGCTGCTGCGCGAACTGGTCATGGCGCTGGAACAGGAAGATCCGGAAGTACCGACCCACCGTTCGCAGTTGATCTGCAACCTGATCCTCGATGAACTGCCACACCTGGCGACGCGGCCGATCCGCGTCCCCATGCCGCGCGACAAGCGCCTGAAAAGCCTGTGCGATGCCCTGCTGGCCGATCCGGGCGCGACGCACACACTGGAAGAATGGGCCAGCAAGGCCGGCGCGTCGGAACGGACGCTGGCGCGCCTGTTCGAAAAAGAACTGGGCATGAGCTTCGGCCAGTGGCGCCAGCAGGCCCGCCTGGCGCATGCGGCGCCGATGATTTCCAGCGGTACGCCCTTGTCGCAGGTGGCCGATGCGCTTGGCTACTCCAGCCAGTCGGCTTTCACCGCCATGTTCCGCAAGACCTTCGGCTGCCCTCCGACCGAGTTCTTCAACACCCGCAACTGATATAAATCAAAGGTTCGCTTGATTGCTTCCCGGCTGCGCTTGCCTGGCCGGGCGCGCGCTGCATACACTCATTTCGGAGGCGCGGCCTGGTGGCGCCGCATGGTTTCGGCGTCGAGCAATTCCCGCAGCTTCACGAAAATGGGTGCCGTGGCAGTGTGCTTACGGCCATACCCCAGGTTGAAAGCGTAGTCGAAATCGGGCGGATTTTCGCCCTGGTTGTGCTGGAGGATCGTCTCCAGTTTGTCGAAGGCTTTCACGGCCTGGGCTTCTGGCGTGGCGGCAGCTTCGTACTCGTCCCACAGGGCGATGATTTCCGCGCGCAAAGGCGGATCGAGGTCGCGCGTCAGGGTGTGCAGGTCATCGCGCTCCTGCGCCGACTTGCCGGGATGGGCATGCTGGTGGATGGCCGGAATGTCGCCATGGATTGCCTCGCCGAGGTCGTGCACGATGCACAGCTTCAGCACGCGGGCCAGGTCCAGGCCGGGCAGTTCGTCAGCAAACACCAGCGCCATCAGCGCCAGCCGCCAACTATGTTCGGCGGTACTTTCCGGCCGCCCGGTCGAGGTGAAACCACTGCGCAGGACGCTCTTCAGCCGCTCCGCTTCGCGCAGGAACTCCAGCCGGCCCGCCAACGTTGACTCATTCATGCAGTGCTCCTATCCAGAGGCACGAGTTTACGCAA
>JBCNOX010000480.1:0-4496 GCA_039593645.1 Pseudoduganella sp. | reverse complement strand
ATTGAAGAAGAAGTGCAAAAACTGCCCGCGCGTCAACGAGAAGCGTTCCTCATGCGTTACTGGCAGGACATGGACGTAGCAGAAACTGCCGAAGCGATGGGATGTTCCGAAGGGAGCGTAAAGACGCATTGCTCACGAGCAACACACACTCTCGCTGAATCGCTCAAAGCCAAGGGAATTAAGTTATGAACACCGAAGACACCAACTTTGCATACAGCGTGCGGCGCGCGCTCAATGAAAAGCTAGACGATCTCCCAGCCTCGACTACGGATCGCCTGGCTGCAGCCCGCATGGCTGCAATGAAGCGCAAAAAGGCCGATGCACCGGCCCGCGTGCGCGTCACCCGTACCGCCCCGGCCGTGGCCGGCGGCGCGACTGGCTTCTTCGCCAATCCGTTTGCCTGGTTCAACCGCGTCAGCGTGGCCCTGCCATTGCTGCTGGTGTTGGGCGGCATGGTTGGCGTGTACCAGTACGAACAACAGCAATCGATCGTGGAACTGGCAGAAATGGACGCCGCCGTGCTGTCCGACGAACTGCCGCTGTCTGCTTACCTTGACCAAGGCTTTGGCGCCTATCTCGAGACTCGCGAGCAATAAAGTATGGCGCGTGTAAGTGGCAGGAAAAAATGGGTTGCTGGAGCAATCGCGTTAGCAGGCGTGGGGATCGCTGCCGTTGTATGGCTGGTGAGCCGCCCTGCTTCGTCCCCTGCGCCGGCCCCTTCGACTGCCGCAACCGCTGCAGCGCCTGCCAAGCCGGTCGGTGAAAAGCCGCACTGGTCCGATCTGAAACCTGCCCAGCAACAAGCCCTGGCGCCGCTCGAGTCGACCTGGGAAGAACTGGGCCCGGTGCGCAAGCAAAAATGGATTTCCATCGCCAATCGCCTGGCCAAGATGAAGCCGGACGAGAAAGCGCGCGTGCAGCAGCGCATGCGCGAATGGGTGGCGCTGTCGCCTGCCGAACGCAAGGCCGTGCGCGAGAACTTTGCCCGCGCCCAGAAGAAGGCGACTCCACCGGGCCAGCGTGCCGCCGAGTGGGAGCAATACCAGCAACTGCCGGACGAAGCCAAGAAAGCCCTGGCGGAAGCGGCCGCTGCCAAGAATAACCAGGTCGTCAAGACTCCTAGCCTGGCGCAGTCCACGGTGAAGACGCCGGCTCCGGTCAAAGCACAGGGCCACGGCCTGGTGCCGGCTCCGGGCACGGTGCCGAAAGGCACGTTGCCGCCAGCGCCGATCGGCTTGCCGCAGGGATCTCCTGCGGTCGTGCCGCCGGGCAGCTCTCTGGGCGCTGGAAATATTTCCCCGACAACGAGTGCAACGAGCGCACCTGCAGTCCAGCCTGGCGCGCTCGGCGCCGCACCGGGCTCTGCTCCCGCCACTACCCCGACTGCACCGGCCGCGGATGCGACTGCACCGGTGTCCGTTACACCTGCTGCGCCGAGCGCTCCACCAGCCGTTCCGAATGCAAGCAAATAACGCTGCCCCGACCATCAAGCGTCGCCTGATTGCGATGGTCTACGAAATCCTGCTGGCTCTCGCCGCCCTGTTCCTGCCTTTCCTGGTGTTCGAAATCGCGACCAAGGCCAGCCACACCCCGCTGGTTGAGCACATGCGGCAGTTCCTGGCCTTCCTGATCCTGGGCGCCTATTTCATCCACCAGTGGACGCGCAAGGGCCAGACGCTGGCGATGCAGACCTGGCGCATCAAACTGGTGCAGCCGGGCCAGGCGCACCTGCCGATCCGCACCGCCGCCTTGCGTTACCTGCTGTGCTGGCTGTGGATCCTGCCCGGCATTGTGGTTGCCTATCTGGGCGACCTCAGCAACAAGCACAAGCTGTATGCCCTGCTGACCAGTGTCCTGCTGTGGTCGCTGACCGCCTTCCTCGACAAGGACCGCCAGTTCCTGCATGACCGCATCGCCGGAACCCGCCTGGTGCAATTGCCGAAACCCGAGAAAAAAGCCGCCAAAGCCGCCTAAGCACTGGCTATACTGGACTTGGACAAGGGAGGCAACCATGGACAAGGACAGCAGCTTCACTGGCTCAATTCCGGAAACCTATGAGCGTGCCATGGTGCCGCTCCTGTTTACCCCTTACGCGATCGATATGGCGCGCCGCATTGCGCAGCGAAAGCCTTCGCGCATACTGGAAGTGGCTGCCGGCACCGGCGCCGTCACCCGCCACCTGCTGCAGGAAATCCCCACCGCGCAGATCGTCGCCACCGACCTCAATCCCGCCATGCTGGACCAGGCGCGCAAGGCGGTCGTCTCGCCGCACGTCGCATGGCAGGAAGCCGACGGACAAGCGCTGCCCTTCCCCGACGCCAGTTTCGACGCCGTGGCTTGCCAGTTCGGCGTGATGTTCTTTCCCGATAAGGCGCGCGGCTTCAGCGAAGCACGGCGCGTGCTGAAGCCGGGCGGCCTGTATTGTTTCAACGTATGGGATGGCATCAGCCACAACGATTTTTCGGCCTCCATCAACCATGCGCTGGCCAAGGTGTTTCCCAACGACCCGCCGCGCTTCCTGCCGCGCGTGCCATTCGGCTGGCATGACGTCGACGTGATCCTTGAGGAACTGAAGCGCGGCGGCTGGAGCGGCAAGATCACGCATGAAGTGGTGACGGCGACCAGCCGCGCCGAATCCGCCGCCTCCACCGCCATTGCGCTGTGCCAGGGTTCGCCGCTAAGGGCCGATATCGAAGCGCGTGATCCTTCGCGACTGCAGGAAGCGACTGACGCGGCAATCGCTGCGCTGGCCGAGAAGTTTGGCAGCGGCGCCATTGAAGGCAAGATGCAGGCGCTGGTCTTTACTTGCGAGGCGTGAACTCGTAGACGCGGGCGCCTTCGCCCACATCCTCGTCGTCGCCGATTGCCAGTTCGCCGCGTTCGAAAGCGGCGACGACTTCCAGCGCCTGTTCTAGTTCGTCCTGCGGCACCATGACGCGCGCGCCGCCGATTGCCGGCGCCAGCAGTAAAGCCGCCTGCACGTGCTGGTCGTCCATCACTGTGGCATTCAGGCCGGCTGCGCGCAGGCAGCCGCACAGGATGAAGGCATCCGCCGGGATCAGGCAGCGGCGAACGAGGGAAAAATCATTATCCATGTCAACAATAGCCATTGCCTTAATGGATCGAATTTACCATAACGTCAAGATTTGGGCACCTTGAATGGGTGATTCGGGTCCTCATTACAACGCAGCCAATGCCGGACGCCGTAGCGTAGCCCGGATTCGGCCACGCCAACCTTGCCACAAGCGTCTTCCAGCTGGGGGAGCGTGTACTGCTGCAGCACGCGCCCTTTCAGGTCCAATTCGAATCCCCGGCCGCCCACCATCATGGGTAAGTGGCAATCCTCGTCTTCGTCGCAATACTCAATGCAGCCCTGACAGGTGTATGCCACCCCTTCTTGGAAGGCATAGCAAACGTCGTAAATTGGCGGGACCACTACCTTGAACGATGTGACCTTGAAGTAACCACATTTGCCGTTTGAGCTGAAACGACTGACACCCTTTTCGGCTTGGCGATAGTCGAAATCCCCGGTCACGTAAACTCCCGGCATGACGACCACGCCTTTGCGATTGACCGCATCAAAAGAACGCGTCTCGTCGTTCCAAAGTAAATCGACGCCTGTTTTGTCTGGCTTAAGGCGCTTGAGGTACTGCGGTTTGAGGCGACGTGTGTTGCCTTCTGTCGTGAAACAGTCGGCAGACCAGCCGTCTGTTTCCTTCGAGGGACATTCGGCTTTCGCAACGGCGACCATGCAGGTCGCCAGCATTACCAACAGAATGAGGAACTTCATCCCAGCTGGCCGAGCATCACGGTTCTGCCGTTAAAGACGTTCATCGCTTTGCCAATGCCATCCGGGCCGACTTTGATCTGGACCGCGAGATCGCGCTTACCTTCAAACAGATCGGAACCGTCATCGTTGGCCAGAGTCAGGTCGACCGACTCTCCATTTGCGTAGTTTTCGGCTTCAACGTGGACGTTCAAGTCAACGTAATGGCGCGATGCTCCCTCGACTGGCGTTTCGTCATCGCCATACGACCACCAGATGCGATTGATGGACTTTTCCTGGTTCTCTATTGCCGGCGAATCTTCGCTGCCATCGACCGTGGTGAGCTGGGTCTCTGCTGCTGTGCCTTTTGCCATCGCCGGGGCAGCTGCTGCGGAGGCGGCCGACTTGGTTGTGGCAGCCGAAGGCGCAGGCGCTGAGCCCCCGCCTCCCCCTCCTGGCGCCACGATATCGGTAAACTGGCTCGCGATCAGGGTCGCCCCGCAAGAGGTCTTCATGCCGGCGACAGCAACTCCCTTGCCGAAGATCGTTGTGGTCTGGACGCCTTCAACGATCGTGTGCGAGCCGCTGCATTTGGGGCACGACACTTTATGACCTATGAATGCAATCGGCTTGCCGTGGCAAATATCCGTTTGCGAACCTTCCAGTACTTTGCCGCCGTGACTCGTCGAGTCACCGAGGCGAATGATTTCTCCTGCCATTTTCTACCTTT
>JBCNOX010000048.1:0-16780 GCA_039593645.1 Pseudoduganella sp. | reverse complement strand
TGGGTGAGGGCGTCCCAGGCTTTGCCGTCGGACAGGGTGGCCAGCTCGCGCAGGTCGCGGCCATAGGCGGCCACCGTGTGCGCGGACAGCTTGCGCTGGGTGGCCAAGTGGGCCAGGTAGGCGTCGGCCTGATCCAGCTTGCCGGCGCCGCTCATGCGATCAAGCCAGCAGGGGAGCCAGCGCCACGCTGGCGGTTTCGCCGATGTGGACCAGGAAGTCGGTCGCCATCAGCGAGGTGAAACGTTCCGGGTCCGGCGAACCCATGATCAGCAGGCCGAAAGCCGGGCCTTTGCTGCCGGGTTTGCGCAGCGGCAGGATCACGACCGACTTGATCTGCTCGGCGTCGTCCAGCCAGCGCACGGCTTCGAAATCGTTATTGCTGCCGCAGTAAGGCGCCATCAGGCTGTTGGCAAACAGGCGCGCGTCTTCCGACACGCCGCTGGCAAACCATTCGCCGGCGAATTCCGGCGCCACGTTGAACAGGCGCAGGGTAGCAGCCGGCACGTGGAAACTGTCGACCAGGCCTTGCGCCACGGCGCGCGGCACTTGGGCGTCGTCGCGGGTTTGCAGGATGGCCCGGTTCCAGCTGTGGAAGCGGTTGGCAATGGCGGCATTGGCTTCGGCATGGCGGGTCAGCTCGGCCATGCGCAATTCCAGTGCTTTATATTTGTCGCGCATGACTTCCATCTGGCGCTCTTGCAGCGAAACAGCGCGCCCGGTCAGCGGGCTGGACAGCCTGACGTCGCCGAGCAGGTTGGCGTGTTCTTCGAAGAAGTGCGGATTGTCGGCCAGGTACTGCGCGACGATGGTGGAGTCCAGGGTGTCGGTCATTGTTGATGTCACATCTATGTTGCAGGCGAGGACATTTTAACCGAAGGGGAGCGTGCCGGGGCAGGGTCAGGCTGCGGGCCCGACCCTGGTCTGCCGGTTTAGAAATTGTGGTGAATACCCAGCGCGTAATGTTTCTGGCTGGTATCCACGGTTGCGGTCGAGACAAGCGGCAGCTTCTTCTGTGACAGGTCGAGGTACAGGTAAGTACGCGGCGACAGGTTGTACTCGTAGCCAACCGAGAACTGCTTGGTCTTGAGCTGGCCATCCGGATCCTTCTGGCCATAGCCGATCAGGAACTTGCCCGGCCCGACGTTGTAGTTCGCGCCCAGCATCCAGGCCGTGATGCCGTCGTTGCTGGCCAGGATATGTCCCAGGTCCTGCTTGCCGTAGCTTGCCATCAGCTTCAGTTCAGGCATCGGACGGAAGTAGGCGCCGACCGAATGCCATTTGACCTCGGTTGCATTGCGTTCGGTACCAGCGTAGATCGCCCACTGCGGCGTGGTGCCCGGCGCCATATAAGTAGCGCTGACCGAGTACGGATAGGCGCCGGCCAGCGAGCCGACCGGATACTGCGGCGCGGCCGCCGTGCCGCGTCCGACAATGGCAGTCGACAGGCCATTGTTTTCCTTGCTGGCGATGTTCACGTTGAGCTGGAAGCCATTCCATACCGGAGTGTTGTACCAGATCGCATTGGCGAAGCGGTTGCCGGAATTGCCGACTGTGCCCAGTGGATCGGAGCCGCTGCCCGACAAGGCAGTGCGGTAACCGGCCACCATGATGTCGGTCTGGAAGCCGGCCGGATTCGGCATGCCGGACCAGGGTTCGAACTGGGTGCTGGTTTCCTGCAGCGAGGTCAGTGCGCGGCCGGCGCGGATGGTACCGAAGCCGCCTTGCAGGCCGACCCTGCTCTGGCCCTGGAACAGTGGGCGGGAGGCGTTGTTGGGGCCGACTTCACCGGTGCCGGTGTCCGACTCGAAGCGGATCTCCAGGTGGAACAGTGCTTTCAGGCCGCTGCCGAGATCTTCCACGCCGCGGAAACCCAGTTTGTTGTTGTCGCGCTTGGCTTCCTGGAGGGCGGAATTCGCCGTATGGGTAGTCTTGGTAACACCAGCATCCAGCGTGCCATAGATGACGACGCTCGATTGCGCAAAGGCAGCACTGCTGAAGGCGCCCATCAAGGCCAGGGCCAATAACGATTTCTTCATGTGTTCGTCCTTTTTATGAGTCAAACCGGGTATAGGGATGGTTATACGATAAGTGCAGATCCCGCCACATCCGGGCCGATTGGTCATTTACCTGCACGAAAAAGGGTCAAAACCGGCTGGCGCTGTTGTATTTTTGAAACGCTTGCCACCCTGCTCATTTAGTGAAAGACCTGTAAGGAAGCCGAAAGCTTGGGCTGCCACATTGGTCACACATCAAAAAGTCCGGGAGTCATGCGCCACCGCAAAGTGGTGCGGCTACACTGGACATGCAGCTTATTCCTTGGAAACCGGATACATCGATGGCAAATCGAGACGAGCTGGTGATTATCAGGGGAGCGCGGTCAGGAGACGCCGCAGCCCAACTAGCGTTGGGCAAGCTCTACCTTTTTGGCGGGGCCAGCCTGCCGCAAAACCTGCCGACGGCCTTGCATTGGCTATGCCGCGCCGCCGCCCAGGGCGTGGACGAGGCCTGGCAGCTGATCGGCGCCAACATCCCGTTTGAAGTGGCGCAGCCAGCGCGGGCCCAGGCTTTGCAGTGGTTCGTGCGCGCCGCGCAGGAAGGCATGCCGGCGGCGGTGCGTGTGCTGGCGCAGTTGCGCCGGATCGATCCGTCGCCGCCCGCCGCAGCGGGGCAGGCGCGGCAAGCCGCTGCGCAGCCTGCCGCACCGCAGCGTGCCGCCGCAGCTGCCGGCCCGGAGCTGCCGGCCAGCTTACCGGAAGCCTGGCGGGCCCTGGAAGCCGAGCGGGATGCCGACCAGGACGAATTGCTGCGCTTGCGCACACTGGCCGCCCAGGGCGGCGACCGCGATGCCCAGCTGGCGCTGGGGCTGCACCTGGCGCGCATGAACAGCGAGGGCGACCGGGTCGAGTCCAGCAACGGCACGGTCAACTTCAAGCGCGCCTTGCGCTGGCTGGCGCAGGCCGGCGAGCAGGGCTTGGCCGATGCCTGGTTTGCCATGTCGCGTATTTATATCCGTCCCGAATTCTCCCAGCGCAGCGCGAGCGAAGCGCATGCCTGCCTTGAGCGCGCGGCGGACATGGGGCATAGCGGTGCCCAGCTCGAATGCGGCATTCACGCCTGGCGCGCGCGCCGTGGCGCCGAGGACAATGATGTGCGGGCGGTGTACTGGCTGCAGAAGGCGGCGGCGCAGGGCAGCGCCGAGGCGCAGCAGGCGCTGGACCGGATCGCACCGCCGCCCCCTCCGGCCAGCTGGGCCGATCCGCTGCTGCCGCTGCTCACGCGGGAAATCCTCAGCAGCCAGCCGTTGCTGGCAGCCCGTATCGAACTGGCGGCCATGTTCCGCCTGACGCGGGCCGAGGCCTTGCTGCTGGATGTGAAGGCGGCCGACCAGGGGCATTGCCTGGTGGTTGATATCCGCGCCAGCTATGGGCGCAGCAAGCGCAGGCTGGTGCTGGTGCGCACGGCGGCGGAGCGGCAGAAGCTGGATCGCATCGTGCGCCTGTTTGAGCAGGTGGATGCGGATATGGAGGGGAACTACCGGCAGCGCTTGTACCGGCTGAAAAGCTGGCTTGGGGCTGACATGATGGTGGCTGCCTGAAAACCGGTAAACCTGGGTCTGACCCGCAGGGTCAGACCCCCAACGGTTTCGCGGCTTTGGGTTTCGGTTGTGCGCTGTTGATCTTCGTCGAAAATCAAAGGCCCAGACCCAGACCGCGGCAGCCGCGCAGACAGGGTCTGACCCTGCCGGTCAGACCCTGGTTTACCCGGTTTAGATGCTGATCTCGCCCTCAAACACAGTCACCGCCGGCCCCGTCAGATAAACCGGCTGCCCCTCGCCCGCCCAGGCAATCGACAGTTGCCCACCGCGCGCATCGACACGCACCGGCGAATCGAGCAAACCGCGGCGGATGCCCGCCACGACCGCCGCGCAAGCGCCCGTGCCGCAAGCCAGCGTTTCGCCCGCCCCGCGTTCGAACACGCGCAGTTTCACGTGCTGGCGATTCAACAGTTGCATGAAGCCTGCATTGACCCGCTTGGGGAAGCGCGGATGGTGCTCGATCAGCGGCCCCACCAGCTCTACTGGTGCGCTGTCGACGTCGGCCACCACCTGCACCGCATGGGGGTTACCCATCGACACCACCGATACCTGCACGACTTCGCGCTGGCCGGCCAGTTCCAGCACCAGCGGCCACAGGGTCTCGCGGCCTTCCGGCTGGCCCTGCAAGCCTTCCGCGTCGAACGGCACCTGCGCCGGCTCCAGCACCGGAGCGCCCATGTCGACCGTGATGCTGCCATCGTCTTCCAGGCGCGGCTCAATGATGCCGCCCAGGGTTTCCACCTTGATCTTGCGCGCTGAAGTCAGGCCTTTTTCGACCACGAACTTGACGAAGGCGCGCGAACCGTTGCCGCACTGTTCCACCTCGCCGCCATCGTTATTGAAGATGCGGTAGCGGAAATCGCAGCCCGGCACGGTCGATTTTTCCACCACCAGCATCTGGTCCGCGCCCACGCCGAAACGGCGGTCGGCCAGCGCCTGCCACTGGGCCGGGCTGAAATCGATTTTCTGGTTGATGGCGTCGATGACCACGAAGTCATTGCCGGCGCCGTGCATCTTGGTGAATTTGAGTTTCATCGTTTCTTCGAATAGAAGGAAGGCTGGCCTTCCGGACGGGTCTTGAAGCGCTTGTGGGTCCAGAAGTATTCGGCCGGCGCTTCTTTGACGCGTTCTTCAATAAATTCATTCATACGGCGCGTTGCCGCGACCATATCGGGCCCTGGGTAATTCTCCCACACCGGATAAAACTTCACACGGTAGCCTTCGTAATTGGGCAGGAAGGTGGCAATCACCGGCATCACCTGGCCGCCGGTGGCGGCGGCGATACGCGCAGTAGCGGTCAACGTAGCGGCAGGAACGCCGAAGAAGGGCACGAATTCCGCATCCTTGTCGCCGAAGTCCATGTCCGGCAGCATGAAATAGGGCAGCCTGTCCTTCAGCGCGCGCAGGATCGGCTTGATGCCGTCCTGGCGCGTGAACAGCTTGACCGGCTTGAAGCGTGCGCGGCCGGCACGCAGCACTTCATCGAAGACCTTGTTCTTTTGCGCGACGTACATCGACGACGCCGACGCTTCCATGGCGATCGAGGCGCCGCCTACATCGAGGCAGACGAAATGCGGGCACAGCAGGATGGTCGGCTTTTCCGTCATCTCGGCCACCGGCACCTTGCCGGGCGCCATGCCGTCGCTGGTTTCCACCTTGATCAGCTTGCGCAGGCGCTGTTCGGAAGCCCACCACAGGATCGAGCGTTCCAGCACGCTGCGCGAGTAAGCCTGGAAGTGCCGGCGTGCGATGTCGCGGCGCTGCGCTTCCGTCAATTCCGGCATGGTCAGGCGCAGGTTGGTCAGTGCGATCTCGCGGCGCGGACCCATCACGACGAACAGCAGGTTGCCGACGGCCTTGCCGATGCGGCCCAGCACTGGCAGCGGCAACCAGTGCAGCAGCCACATCATTCCCAGCAGGAGCCTCATGCCGATGCCTCCTGCGCGGCGGCGCCAGGGCCGGCCACGCCAGCCGGTACCTTGTAGCGGTTGTAGCTCCAGTAATACTGGGCCGGGCAGCGCGCAATCAGCTTTTCCATCTCCGCATTGATGGCGCGGGCCTGGGATGCGGAGTCGCCTTCCAGCGCGCCTTCGAACGGCACGAAGCGCACCACATAACCCTTGCCGCCAGGCAAGCGCTCGGCGTAGACAATCAGGATCACGGCATCGCCCAATTGCGCCATCTTGGCCGGCAGGGTCATGGTGTAGGCGCTGCGGCCGAAGAAATCGGCCCACACGCCTTCGCCTTCCTGCGGCACCTGGTCGGGCAGCAGACCGATCGGCTGGCCCTTCTTGAGGAACTTGGCCAGCATGCGCACGCCGCCCATATTGGCCGGCGCCAGCAGCAGGTTCTTGCGGGCGCGCGCGCCTTCGATCAGCGGCTTCATCGCTTCCTTGCGCGGCGGACGGTACATCACCATCAGCTCGGTGCGGTGGGCGATTTCCTGTGCAGTAATTTCGAAGCAGCCGAGGTGAGGGGTGAGGAACACGATGCCCTTGCCGGCATCAAGATACTGTTGCACCAGCTCCCAGTTTTCCACGGTGGCGCGGTTGGTGACGCGCTGCGGGTCGGCGCACCAGATGAACGGCAGTTCGGCAATCGCCTTGCCGGCCTCGCCCACGGCACTGCCGAGGTGGCCGGCAAAGCCGGCCTGGGCCATATTGGCCCGCATGCGGCGTCGGTACGAAGGTGAAAGCAGGTAAACCAGCCAGCCGAGGCCCACGCCCAAGGCGTGCAGGACTGGCAGGGGGAAGATCGAGAAAAAGCGGAAGATTCTTAACAGCATTTATTAATTTATAAGAGCATTTTCACGTTGCTCTGCACAAAAATTTTTTAAGAAGCGTAAAATACCACGTTGCAGTAGCCGCTGAGTTAACAGACAACTTGCGAGGCGGGATACAAACTTCGCTAAAGCGTCGCAAGCTTTATTGGTTTTGCGACAATGTTATTTAGAACCAAAGCTAGGAGCTTGCGATGTCCAACGATTTCCTGTTTACCTCTGAATCCGTCTCTGAAGGCCACCCGGACAAGGTAGCCGACCAGATTTCCGACGCGATTCTGGATGCCATCCTGACCCAGGACCCACGCGCCCGCGTCGCCGCGGAAACGCTGTGCAATACCGGCCTGGTGGTGCTGGCAGGCGAAATCACCACCCACGCCAACGTGGATTATATTCAAGTAGCCCGCGACACCATCAAGCGCATCGGCTATGACAACACCGAATACGGTATCGACTACAAGGGCTGCGCCGTGCTGGTTGCTTACGACAAGCAATCGCCGGACATCGCCCAGGGCGTCGACGAAGGTGCAGGCATCGACCTGGACCAGGGCGCCGGCGACCAGGGCCTGATGTTCGGCTACGCCTGCGACGAAACCCCGGAACTGATGCCAGCGCCAATTTACTACTCGCACCGCCTGGTCGAGCGCCAGTCGCAGCTGCGCAAGGATGGCCGTCTGCCATGGCTGCGTCCTGACGCGAAATCGCAGGTCACCCTGCGTTACGTCGATGGCCGTCCGGTGTCGGTCGACACGGTGGTGCTGTCGACCCAGCACGCGCCGGAAATGAGCCACTCCCAGATCGAAGAAGCGGTCATCGAAGAGATCATCAAGCCGGTGCTGCCGACCGAATGGATCAAGGACACCAAGTTCCTGGTCAACCCGACCGGCCGTTTCGTCATCGGCGGCCCGCAGGGCGACTGCGGCCTGACCGGCCGCAAGATCATCGTCGACACCTACGGCGGCGCAGCCCCGCACGGCGGCGGCGCGTTCTCCGGCAAGGATCCATCGAAGGTTGACCGCTCCGCAGCCTACGCTGCCCGCTACGTGGCCAAGAACGTGGTGGCCGCCGGCCTGGCGCGCCAGTGCCAGGTGCAGGTGTCGTACGCGATCGGCGTGGCGCGCCCGATCAACATCACCGTTTACACCGAAGGCACCGGCGTGATCTCCGACGAGAAGATCGCGCAACTGGTGCAGGAACACTTCGACCTGCGCCCGAAAGGCATCGTGCAGATGCTGGACCTGCTGCGCCCGATCTACGCCAAGACCGCCGCTTACGGCCACTTCGGCCGCGAAGAGCCGGAGTTCAGCTGGGAGCGCACCGACAAGGCGGCGATCCTGCGCGCTGCTGCGGGCCTCTGAAACCGGTAAACCAGTGCCTGACCCGCAGGGTCAGGCACTGATACGCGGCTGCCGCAGGCCGAGTGCCTGACCCTGCGGGTCAGGCACTGGTTTACCGGTTCTGGCCGGCACAGTGATACAATTTCCCCTCTCCGAGGAGCGCTGCGACCAGCATGCCTGGCCAGGCTCGGAACATCAACACCGCGCTCACGTTACTTTTTTCAACCTATGAAAGGAGGGCGTGATGAACGCCGTACTCAAAGACTCCCAAGACTACATCATCGCTGACATCGGGCTGGCTGCCTGGGGCGAAAAAGAGATCAAGATCGCCGAAACGGAAATGCCAGGCCTGATGGCAATCCGCGAGGAATTCGCCGCGTCGCAGCCGCTGAAAGGCGCGCGCATCACCGGCTCGCTGCACATGACCATCCAGACTGCAGTGCTGATCCGCACCCTGGAAGCGCTGGGCGCGCAAGTGCGCTGGGCATCGTGCAACATCTACTCGACCCAGGATCACGCCGCCGCTGCGATCGCCGCCGCCGGCACCCCGGTGTTCGCAGTCAAGGGCGAAACCCTGGCCGACTACTGGGACTACACCCACCGCATCTTCGAATGGCCAGGTGAAGGCGTGTACTCCAACATGATCCTGGACGACGGCGGCGACGCAACCCTGCTGCTGCACCTGGGCGCCCGCGCCGAGAAAGACATTTCCGTGCTGGACAACCCAGGTTCGGAAGAAGAAATCTGCCTGTTCAACTCCATCAAGGCCCACCTGGCCAAGGATGCGACCTGGTACTCCAAGCGCCTGCCGCACATCCTGGGCGTGACCGAAGAAACCACCACCGGCGTGCACCGCCTGTACCAGATGCACAAGGAAGGCAAGCTGGCTTTCCCTGCCATCAACGTGAACGACTCCGTCACCAAGTCCAAGTTCGACAACCTGTACGGCTGCCGCGAATCGCTGGTGGACGGCATCAAGCGCGCCACCGACGTCATGATCGCCGGTAAGATCGCCGTCATCGCCGGCTACGGCGACGTGGGCAAGGGTTCGGCACAAGCCATGCGCGCCCTGTCGGCGCAAGTGTGGGTGACCGAGATCGACCCGATCTGCGCCCTGCAGGCCGCAATGGAAGGCTACCGCGTGGTGACCATGGATTACGCCGCCGAACACGGCGACATCTTCGTAACCTGCACCGGCAACTACCACATCCTCACCGAACAGCACATGCTGAAGATGAAGGACCAGGCAATTGTCTGCAACATCGGCCACTTCGACAACGAGATTGACGTTGCTTCCCTGAAAAAGTACCAGTGGGAGAACATCAAGCCGCAGGTCGACCACGTGATCTTCCCGGACGGTAAGCGCATCATCCTGCTGGCCGAAGGCCGCCTGGTGAACCTGGGCTGCGGTACCGGCCACCCTTCGTACGTGATGTCGTCCTCGTTCGCCAACCAGACCATCGCCCAGATCGAACTGTTCGCCAACACCAAGGCTTACCCGGTCGGCGTGTACACCCTGCCTAAGCACCTGGACGAGAAGGTCGCGCGCCTGCAGCTGAAGAAGCTGAATGCGCAGCTGACCACCCTGACCGAAGAGCAGGCAGCGTACATCAACGTCAAGGTCGAAGGCCCTTACAAGCCTGAACACTACCGTTACTAAAACCAGCACGTCGGTGTCTGGCCCTGCGGGTCAGACACCGGTCTACCGGTTCTCACAATCGAGCAAAAAATCATGCGTTTGGTCCTCACCTGGATAATCAATGCCGCCGCGCTGTTCGCGGTGCCTTACCTTATGCATTCCGTCAGTGTCACAAGCATTGGCGTCGCTTTGGTTGCCGCCCTCGTGCTTGGCCTGGTCAACACCCTGGTGCGCCCGCTGCTGCTGTTGCTGACATTGCCGGTGACGGTGGTGTCGCTTGGCCTGTTCATCTTCGTCATTAACGGCTTCATGTTCTGGCTGGTGGCGAAAGTGGTGGAAGGCTTCCACGTGGACAGCTTCTGGTCAGCCATTGGCGGTGCGCTGCTGTACAGCGTGATTTCCTGGGCCTTGTCTACCCTCCTGTTGAAAGACAATGATGGCTAACCATAATTTCAGTATCGAGTTTTTCCCGCCAAAGACGGCGGAAGGGACGGAAAAGCTGCGCGTCGTGCGCGCCAAACTGTCCGAGCTGCACCCCAAGTATTTTTCCGTGACCTTCGGCGCAGGCGGTTCAACCCAGCAGGGTACCCTGGACACTGTGCTCGAGATCATGGCGGCTGGTGAAGAGGCCGCGCCGCACCTGTCCTGCATCGGCGGCACGCGCGAATCGATCCGCGCCATCCTGCAGCAGTACAAATCGCACGGCATCAAGCGCCTGGTGGCGTTGCGCGGCGACCTGCCTTCCGGCTACGGCATGTCGGGCGAGTTCCGCTACGCCAATGAGCTGGTGGAGTTCGTGCGCGCGGAAACCGGCGACTGGTTCCATATCGAAGTGGCGGCCTATCCCGAGGTGCACCCGCAGGCGCGTTCGCCGCAGGACGATATGCAGGCTTTCGTGCGCAAGGTGAATGCCGGCGCTAACGCGGCGATCACCCAGTACTTCTACAACGCCGACGCCTATTTCCATTTCGTCGACGCGGCGCAGAAGGCGGGGGTGAACGTGCCGATCGTGGCCGGCATCATGCCGATCACGAACTACACGCAGCTGATGCGTTTCTCGGATATGTGCGGTGCGGAGATTCCGCGCTGGGTGCGTCTGAAGCTGGCTTCCTTCGGTGACGATTCGGCATCGATCAAGGCGTTTGGCCTGGATGTGGTCAGCGACCTGTGCGAACGCCTGCTGGCCGGCGGAGCGCCAGGGCTGCACTTCTATTCGATGAACCAGGCGGTGGCGACTACCGCGTTGTGGAACCGTTTGGTCTGAAACCGGTACACCAGTGTCAGGCACAAGTGCCTGACACTCGCATGCGGCTGCCGCAGACGGGTGTCTGACCCTGCGGGTCGGACACCGGGTTACCGGTTTTAGTCTTCGGTGAGGATACGGTCCAGCGCCACATCATGCCCATCGCTGCCGAAATCGGCGGCGAGGCAGCGATAGGCCACCCCCACGGTGGCCGGGCGCGGTTCGCGCGCCAGCGTACGGTCGTAGAATCCACCGCCATATCCCAGGCGGTAGCCCTGCGGGTTATAGCCCAGGCAAGGGATCAGTAAAGCCGGCGGATATTCCTGCACCAGCCGCAGCATGGCCGGCACCGCCACTCCCATCGAATCCTTCACCATCGGTTCGCCGATGGTCCACTCCGCGAACGCCAGCGGCGCGTTCTTTTCCAGCACCACCGGCAACAGCAGCTTCACGCCCAGTTCCGCCAGCTGCGCATAACAGGCATGCAAGTTTGGCTCGTCGCGCAAGGGCCAGTACACCCCCAGCGTGCCGACACCGGATTCACGCCACCACTGGACCACTTTCGCACCAATTTCCCTGTCCCACTGTGCTCGCGTTTCCGGCGCCAGCGCGCGGCGCGCGGCAAGCATCTGTTTGCGCAGTTCCGCCTTGCCGGGCGCTGGCTGGCCGTCGGGGTTGCGTGGTATCCTAGTTGGGCTGGTCATATCGTGAATTACCTTGAGAGTCGTACATTGATTTCCACCTCGAAATGGATAGCCGGCGCACTGATGGTCGCAGCCTGCGCCGCCTCGCCACTAGCCTTGGCGCAGGATAACGCAAGCGACAGCCGCAAGGAAGATGATGCCTTCCTCCTGCTGCGCGATTCGGTACGGCGCGACGACGCCGCCAAGGCGGAGTTTTACGCCGCCCGCCTGACCGATTACTCGATTCCATCCTACGTCGATTACTACCGCCTGAAAGCGCGCTTCAAGGAAGCGACCGACCCGGAAGTGCGCGCCTTCCTGAACAAATACCAGGGCAGCGCCATCGCCGACCGCATGCGCAACGACTGGCTGCTGGAGCTGGGCCGCAAGCGCGAGTGGGCCACCTTCGATGAACAATTCCCGCAGTTCGTGCTGCAGGACGATACCCAGGTCAAGTGCTACAACCTGCTGTCGCGTCTCTCCAAAGGCCAGAATGTCGCCGCCGATGCGCGCGCGCTGCTGGTTTATCCGCCTTACTACGGCGAAGGCTGCGGCGCGCTGATCGCGGCGCTGGCGCAGACCGGCCAGTTCAACGAGGAAGACCTGTGGGCGCAGGTGCGCCTGGCTGGCGAAACCAATGCCACCGGCCCCGCCAAGCGCACCGTGATGCTGCTCAATGGTTCGGACAAGAAAATGGCCCAGGCGGTGGACCTGCCGACGCTGGCGCTGGCCAAAGGCGCAGGCAGCACGCGTGCCGACCACGAAATTTTCCTGGTGGCGGTTGGACGCGCCGCCCGCACCAGCATGAACCTGGCGCGCATGGCACTCGAAAAGAACCTGCCGCACCTGACGCCGCAGGAGCGCGCCATCGGCTGGGCCAACCTGGCGCTGGTCTCGTCCTACTCGTTCTCGCCTGACACGGCTGGCTACTGGGCCAGGTCGGCCGGTGCGCCGCTGTCGCTGGACCAGATCCAATGGAAGACCCGCATTGCGCTGCGTGAGCGCGACTGGAAGACGGTGAAAGCTACGATCGCCGCCATGCCCGCGCAGTTGCGCAAGGACCCGACCTGGATCTACTGGAACGCGCGCGCCATGGCCGCCGAAGCCGGCAGCAACACGCCGGAGGTGCTGGCCGCCTATCGCAGCATCGCCGACCAGTCCAGCTACTACGGCATCCTGGCCGGCGAAGAGCTGGGCCAACTGGTCACCATCCCGCCGCCTGGCCCGGCGCCGACGCCGGCTGAAATGGCGGCCATCGCCGCCAATCCGGGCCTGCAGCGCGCGCTCAAGTTCTTCGAAATGCGCCTGCGTTTCGAAGGCACGCGCGAGTGGAACTGGGAGACGCGCCGCCTGAACGAACGCGAACTGATCGCGGCCGCCGAATTCGCGCGCGAAAAGCACGTGCTGGACCGCATGGTGTACACCTCGGAGAAGACCCGCGTACAGGCCGACTACACGCACCGCTACCCGGTGCCGCATGATGAGATCATGCAGCCGACCACCAGCACCCTGGGCCTGGACCGCGCCTGGGTGTATGGCCTGATCCGCCAGGAGTCGCGCTTTGTGATGGATGCCCAGTCCTCAGTCGGCGCCTCGGGCCTGATGCAGGTGATGCCATCCACCGGCCGCTGGGTGGCGCGCAAGATTGGACTGACCGACTTCGTGCAGGGCATGCTGACGGACGTGAAAACCAATATCCTGCTGGGCGCGAACTACATGAACATGGTCCTGGGCAGCATGGATGGCTCGCAAGTGCTGGCCACCGCTGCCTATAACGCCGGGCCAGGCCGCCTGCGCTCCTGGCGCACGCAGCTGACCAAGCCGATGGACAGCACCATCTTCATTGAATCGATTCCTTTCGCGGAAACGCGCGGCTACGTGAAAAACGTGATGGTCAACGCTACCTACTATGCGGCGCTGTTCGATGGCCGCCCGCAATCGCTGAAGGCGCGCCTTGGCCCCACGGTCACGCCGAAGGGCTATACCGAACAGGAACAACAGGAAGCCGCCTACGGCGGCCGTTAAACCGAGAACAGAGGAACCATGCAGACCACAGAACTCGACCCGAAGCTTGCCGAAACCCTCGCCGCCGCGCGCGAACCGGGGCTGACCCTGGTCATCGGCAACAAGAATTATTCCTCGTGGTCGATGCGCCCGTGGGTTGCGATGAAAGCCTTCAACATCCCGTTCACCGAAGTGCGCGTGCTGCTCGACCAGCCCGACACCTCCAACAACATCGCCAGGTACAGCGCCAGTGGCCGCGTGCCGGTGCTGCTGGCAGGCGAGCTGGCGATCTGGGACAGCCTGGCAATCTGCGAATACCTGGCCGAGCAATTCCCCGACAAGCCGATGTGGCCGCGCGACGTCGCGGCGCGTGCGCTGGCGCGCTCGGTCTGCGCCGAGATGCACAGCTCCTTCGGCAGCCTGCGCACCACGATGTCGATGAACATCAAGGGCAGCTACCCGGGCAAGGGCCGTACGCCGGCCACCCAGGCCGATATCGGACGCATCAGCGAAATGTGGGAGGAGTGCCTGAGCCGCTTCGGCCACAACGAATTCCTGTTCGGCGAATTCTCGATTGCCGACGCCTTCTTCGCGCCGGTCGTGTGCCGCTTCAAGACTTATGGCGTGGTGCTGCCGCCGGCGCTGTCGGCCTATTGCGAGCGCATGCGAAACCATCCGGCGGTCGACGCCTGGATCGCCGGCGCCTTGGCCGAAACCGAGACCGCGCCATTGCACGACGCGGAGATGCCGGACGATTGATGGTAATGAAGACTTATGTGGTCGGCGGCGCGGTACGCGATGAACTGCTTGGCTTGCCCGTCAAGGACCACGACCATGTGGTGGTAGGCGCCACGCCGGAAGAAATGGTGAGCGCCGGCTTTCGCCCGGTGGGCAAGGATTTCCCGGTGTTCCTGCACCCGCAAACGCAGGAAGAATATGCACTGGCGCGCACCGAGCGCAAGACTGCGCCCGGCTACAAGGGATTTGTGTTTCACACTTCCAGCGACGTGACGCTGGAAGAAGACCTGGTGCGGCGCGACCTGACCATCAACGCCATTGCGCGCGGCGACGATGGAGTGCTGGTCGACCCGTACAACGGCCAGCAGGACATCAAGGACCGCATTTTCCGCCACGTGTCGGATGCATTTGCTGAAGACCCGGTGCGCATCCTGCGCCTTGCGCGCTTTGCCGCGCGCTATCCGGACTTCCGCGTGGCGCCAGAAACCAATGCGCTGATGAAGCGCATGGTGGATGAAGGCGAAGTCGATGCGCTGGTGCCCGAGCGCGTGTGGCAGGAAATCGCGCGCGGCCTGATGGAGCAGAAGCCTTCGCGCATGCTGCAAGCACTGCGCGATTGCGGCGCGCTGTCGCACGTCATTCCCGAGATTGGCGACGGCCACGCCGTGGCGCCGGTGATCGACCGGGCAGCCGCGCGTGATCATGAGCTGCCGGTGCGCTTTGCCGCGCTGACGCTGGCGCTGGACGTGCCGCAGGTGGCGCAGGCCAGCAAGCGGTTGAAAGTGCCGACCGAATGCCGCGACCTGGCGGTGATGACAGCGCGCGACCGCGGCAGCGTGGAGCAGGCGCTGAAGCTGGACGCCGCCGCCCTGGTCAGCCTGTTCGAACGCTGCGACAGCTTCCGCAAGCCGGCGCGCTTTGTCCAGCTGGTGCTCGCTGCGGAATGTGGCGGCGGGGTACCCCCTGCCGGGCGCGAACTGCTGGCCCGGGCGCTCGACGCCGCACGGGCAGTGAATGCCGGCGAGATCGCCCAGCGCTCGGCGGGCGCGCCGCAGCAGATTCCCGAGCTGGTGCGCGCAGCCCGCGTGCAGGCGGTGCGCGAGGCGATCGGCGCGTAGCAGGAGAGCACAATGACCAGCCTTAATTTCTTCCGCAATCCCTTGCGCGGCCTGTTCGGCGGCAAGGACCGGCCCACTATCCCGGTCAAGGAACTGCGGGAACGCGACCGCCGGCGCATGCTCAAGCACTTCCTCGCCCTGGAGCGCCACGACCGGCTGCTGCGCTTCGGCACGCCGGTCAACGACGAGCAGATCACGCGCTATGTGGCCAGCATCGATTTCGACCGCGACCTGGTGTTCGGCGTCTACAACCGCGTCTTCAAGCTGGTGGCGGTAGGCCACCTGGCCTTTGCCGAGCGCGATGCGGACAGGCACAAGGCCACCGAGAAGGACCAGGTGGCGGAGTTCGGCGTCTCGGTCTCGAAGTCCGCGCGCGGGCTGGGCATCGGCTCCAAGCTGTTCGAGCGCGCCAATATCGCTTGCCGCAACAACGATGTCGACACCCTGTACATGCACTGCCTGTCGTCCAATGCCACGATGATCCATATCGCCAAGAAGGCCGGCATGGAAATCCACCGCGACTATGGGGAAGCCGACGCCTACCTCAAGCTTGGTCCGGCCGACCCGGCCAGCGTGCTGCAGGAGGCGATGGAAGAGCAGCTGGCATCGCTCGATTACGCCCTGAAAGCCAATGTCCGCGCCGCCACAAAACTGCTCGACAAGATCCCTGGAGTAAAATCGGAGGAAAAGTAGAGGAGGCTTCATGCCGTTCGCCCTGCGCAGCATTGCTTTAGCCTTGACCATGGCCGCACCGCTGGCGCAGGCGGCGGGCGCGCCATTGAAGTTCTGCTACGAAGACATCCCCCAGGCGCCGTGGACCATGCCGGACGGTACGGGCCTGAATATCGAGCTGCTGAAACGCGCAGCCAAGATCACCGGCGACCAGATCAACTTCGTCCCCCGCCCGTGGAAGCGTTGCGAAGAGGAGACCCGCACCGGCGTGATCGACGCCATGGTCGGCCCCTCCGACAATCCGCGCCGGCGCGCCTACAGCCGGCCGCCCACCAAGCCCGATGGCAGCCAGGACCCGGAGCGCGCCATGTACCGCGATCACGTCGACCTGTACCTGCGCGTCGACAGCGGCGCCAGCTGGGACGGCAAGACGCTGGTCAACCCGCGCAAGCTGGTGGTGGCACAGCGCGGCTACTACATCGTGGACATGCTGCAGGCACGCGGCCAGACCGTGATCGACACGCCCAAGACCGCGGAAGAGGGCCTGCGCCTGCTGGCCGCCGGCAGCGCCGACGTCGCCGTGCTGATGGGACGCGATGCGGAAAACCTGCTGAAAGAAGACCCGCGCTACCAGGGGCGCGTGGTGCTGGCCAGGCAGCCTTTTGCCACCTTCGACTTCCACCTGATGGTGGGCCGCAAGGCCTACGACAAGGAACCCAAGCGTTTCGAGGCGATCTGGAACGCGATCGCCAAGGTGCGTGCTACCCCTGACTACCAGCGCCGGGAACAGTCACTGGTGCGCCAGCACGAACACGATTGACTGCCGCGCGCATGGCGTAGGCGAAAGCCAGCCCGCTGATATACATCAGGACCCCATACAGGGCGCCGGGCAGGGCGAAAGCATCCTGTTTCAGCACGCTGCTGCCGATCACCATTGCCAGGGTGCCGTTCTGGATGGCCGTCTCGATACCG
>JBCNOX010000479.1:0-4506 GCA_039593645.1 Pseudoduganella sp. | reverse complement strand
TCGACATGCTCTGGCACGAACGCGACGCCCGCAGCCCAGCCCACAAATGGCTGCGCAGCCACCTCGAGAGCATGAACTCCGTCGCCCAAAAGACCGCACCGGGTACTAATCCCAAGAACGACACCTATTGAGGCTACGGCCGGGCTCGTGTCACACCATGGGGTCACACCCCAAGTGTGACACGGTCTCAGCCGTGATCCTGTGCGTAGTTCTGAATGGCGCGGGCAACTGTTCGGACCGACACGTCGAAGTAGTCTGCAATTTCCTGACGGGTATAAGCGCTGGTCTGGAATGCGTGTGCCATGGCTTCGTCGCGGTTCGGGAATTTTGCGGCGTAAGTAGCCAGCGGTTGCGCCCCTTCGGACCGCGGATTGGGCCGTTCGGTGTGAAACTTCAGTGGATTTGGCAAGTCGATGCCGCTCGCAACAAACTCCTTGTATGCAGCAATCCGTTGGTTCTGGTCGCCTGATCCAAACTGCGCAAGAATCCACTTCGTCTCGAGCCAATCAGGCGCAGCGTCAGGAGAAAGATAGTGCCGATGACTGCTCCAAGGCCAATCCGCAGCGTCATTTACAAGCTTTGCCCGAACTGGATTGAGGCTGATATAGCGCGCAACCGCCAGCATCTGCTCGCTCCTGGCTACAGTGACAGCGTGAAAGCGGCCTTGAATAACGTGACCTGTTAAGCCATGCCGATTGTTGAAGTGCTGGCAGTACGAAGCGTTTAGCTGATGCATAGCCTCCGACAAATTGGCACGAACCGTTTCCATCAAAAGGTGGTAGTGGTTCGGCATCAGGCAAAAGGCATGAACTTTCAACTCATGATTTTCCACGGCTTCGGCTAGCGTATTGAGCCAGATCAAGTGATCGCGCCGGTCGTGATATATGGCTGCGCGACGATTCCCACGTGAAGTTACATGGTAAATCGCTCCAGGAAAAACGATGCGGGGTGCTCGGCTCATACCAGCAACGCTAGCATTGGTCCGAAACGCGCATGCTGATGAAAATCAAACACCTGAGCCCGTGTCACACTTGGGGTGTGACCCCAAGGTGTGACACGAGCCCGACCGTAACGCTTAGGCGTCGAGGGTCATCAGGCTGGCGTTGCCGCCGGCGGCGGTGGTGTTGACGCACAGCGCGCGTTCGGCGATCAGGCGCCACAGCGGGATGTCGCTTTCTTCTGTGGTGTCGATTACCGAGACGATCGCGCCGTCGCGGGCGGCCAGTTCTGGGCGCAGCTTGGCGCCGAGGCTGGATTCGACCAGTGCGATCTGGAAGTCGGCTTTGGCCAGGTCGGCTGCGGCTACGGTCTGGATCGCTGCTTTCACTTCGGCTGGCAGGTCTGCCGGCAATGCACTTTCAACGACCAGGGCGCGGTTGCCGGTCGAGAGGGCGGCTGCGATCTGGTTCAGCAATACGTCGGCATGGGTTGCGAAGCAGGCGATATTGCCGCGCGGGACGTAGGCCAGGGTGTTGCGCTCACCCGTTGGACCCGGCAGTGCGATCAGGCTGCCAACCGGCGTGGTGCGTGCATAGCTTTCGATATGCGCGGTCAGGCGCTCTTTGCCTTGTGCCTTGGCCCATGCTGCCAACGAGTCGATCGCTGGCACGCTCTGGCGCTCGTGACGCTCCAGGGTGACGGGCGCTCGCTGCAGTCGCTTCAGGTACAGCGGGCCGCCGGCTTTCGGGCCGGTGCCGGATTTGCCTTCGCCGCCGAATGGCTGGACACCCACCACTGCACCCACAATATTGCGGTTGACGTAGATGTTGCCGACGTGCGCGCTGGAGGTGATGAAGTCGATGGTTTCATCGATACGCGAGTGCACGCCGAGCGTCAGGCCGAAACCGCTGCCGTTGATTTGCTCGATTACTTTCGGCAGTTCCGAACGCTTGTAGCGGATCACGTGCATCACTGGGCCGAACACTTCCTTGGTCAGTTCGGACAGGGAGCGGATTTCCAGAACGGTCGGTGGCACGAAAGTGCCTGTTTCGGCGCCCGGCACTTCCAGCGAGAAGTTGGCCTTGGCATGGGCGCGTACTTTTTCGATGTGCGACAGCAGGTTTTGCTGTGCTTCCTTGTCGATGACAGGGCCGATGTCGGTCGCCAGGCGGTCCGGCGAGCCAACGCGCAGTTCCTTCATCGCGCCTTTGAGCATCTTGATGGTCTTGTCGGCGATGTCTTCTTGCAGGAACAGCACACGCAGGGCGGAGCAGCGCTGGCCGGCGCTGTCGAAGGCGGACGAAATTGCGTCGATCACAACCTGTTCCGGCAGCGAGGAGGAGTCGACAATCATCGCATTCTGGCCGCCCGTTTCGGCGATCAGCGGGATGTCCGCATTTTCGGCTGCTGCGCGCTTGGCCAGGGTGCGGTTGATCAGTTGCGCGACTTCGGTGGAGCCGGTGAAGATCACGCCTTTGACGCGCGAGTCATTGCACAGGCCTGCGCCGACTACTTCGCCGCGGCCCGGCAGGAATTGCAGCGCTGCGCGCGGTACGCCGGCTTCGTGCAGCAGTTCGACTGCGCGTTGGGCGATCAGTGGGGTTTGTTCTGCCGGTTTTGCGAGCACTACGTTGCCGGCTGCCAGTGCTGCAGCGGCCTGGCCGGTGAAGATCGCCAGCGGGAAGTTCCATGGGCTGATGCAGGTCACAGGGCCCAGCGCCAGCGTGTTGGTTGAGCCGCGCACTTGTACTGCGTAGTAGCGCAGGAAGTCGACTGCTTCGCGCACTTCGGCAATCGCGTTTGGCAGCGATTTGCCGGCTTCGCGTACAGCCAGCGCCATCAGCTCCAGCTTGTGGGTTTCGAACAGGTCGGCGGCGCGGTCCAGGCAGGCGGCGCGTTGCGATGGTTCGGTGGTTTGCCAGTCCATGGCGAACTGGCTGGCGGCGTTCAGGGCATTGTTGACGTCTTCCGCAGTCGCTTCGGTCACGGAGCCTACGACGTCTTCTTTGCGGGCAGGGTTGACGATCGGCTGGGAGGCTTGGTCGGCGCTTGCTTCAACGGCCAGCAGAGGGCCGGCAGTCCAGCTGCGCGGTTGTGCCAGCGCCAGCGCTACTTCACGCAACACGTCTTCGTTCGCCAGGTCGATACCGGCGGAGTTTTTGCGTTCGGCGCCGAACATGTCCAGCGGCAGGGGGATGGCAGGGTGCGGCTGGCCATTCAGGCTGCGTGCTACTTCGATCGGGTTCGAGATCAGCGAGTCGACCGGAATGCTTTCGTCGACGATCTGATTCACGAAGGAGGAGTTGGCGCCGTTTTCCAGCAGGCGGCGTACCAGGTAGGCCAGCAGGGTTTCGTGCGAACCGACTGGCGCGTAGATACGGCAAGGCTTGTCGAGGTTTTCGGCACCAACCACCTGGTCGTACAGGGTTTCACCCATGCCGTGCAGGCATTGGAATTCGTAGCCACTGATGCCGTCGCGCTTGGCCCAGGTATAGATGGTGGACAGGGTTTGCGCGTTGTGGGTGGCGAACTGCGGGTAGATGACGTCGGCCGCTGCCAGCAGGCGCTGAGCGCAAGCGAGGTAGGACACGTCGGTGTAGACCTTACGGGTGTAGACCGGATAGCCAGGCAGGCCTTCGACCTGGGAACGCTTGATTTCGGCATCCCAGTAAGCGCCTTTCACCAGGCGCACCATGAATTTGCGGTTGCTGCGCTTGGCCAGGTCGACCAGGTAGTCGATGACGAACGGGCAGCGCTTCTGGTATGCCTGCACCACGAAACCGATGCCGTCGAATCCTTCCAGTTCCGGATTGAAGGCCAACGCTTCCATCAGGTCGAGCGAGAGTTCCAGGCGGTCGGCTTCTTCCGCGTCGATGTTCAGGCCGATGTTGTAACCCTTGGCCAGTTTGACCAGTTCAGTCAGGCGCGGCAGCAGCTCGGACATTACCCGTTCGCGCTGGGCGCGGCTATAGCGTGGGTGCAGGGCGGACAATTTGACCGAAATGCCTGGGCCATTGCGAATGCCGCGGCCATTCGATGCCTTGCCGATCGCGTGAATCGCTTTTTCGTAGGCGGCGTAGTAGTTGGCAGCATCGGCTTCGGTCAGCGCTGCTTCGCCGAGCATGTCGTAGGAATAGCGATAGCCTCGTGCTTCGTTGTCCTTGCCGTTCTTGATTGCCTCGTCGATGGTCTGGCCGGTGACGAACTGGTTGCCCAGCATGCGCATTGCGAGGTCCACGCCTTTGCGGATCAACGGTTCGCCGCCTTTGGCGATCAGGCTGGTGATGGCCGAACCCAGGCCAGCTTCGCTGGAAGAGCTCACCAGCTTGCCAGTAATCAGCAGGCCCCAGGTTGCTGCATTCACGAACAGCGATGGCGACTCGCCCAGGTGTTTGCGCCAGTCGCCTTTGGAAATCTTGTCGGCGATGAGGCGATCGGCGGTTGCAGAGTCCGGAATCCGCAGCAGCGCTTCGGCCAGGCACATCAGGGCGATGCCTTCTTCGGACGACAGCGAGAATTGATGCATCAGAGCATCCACGCCGGAAGAACGGGTGCGCCTTTCGCGAA
>JBCNOX010000478.1:0-4509 GCA_039593645.1 Pseudoduganella sp. | reverse complement strand
GGCTTGTTCGGGTCCAGCGTCAGCAGGTCGTTCTTCACCACCCAATCCTGCAGCACAGGGATCTGGCGCCGGATCTCAGGGAAGAATTCCTCGCGCGGCACATGGTTGGACGACAACTTGTCGATCATCATGCCGATCTTGGCGAAGCGGTCGGACGGCTTGGACTTGTCCGCCAGGTACTTCGGCCACAGATCGTCCGAAATACGGTCCATGTTCGACAGCAGCTGCTCGCGGGCGGCCAGCGCTTTCAGGTAAGTCTGCTCGGCATTGCTGCCGGACTGGATGTCGTAGCCGAACTTCGCTTCGTACATCTCCTTACCAATGCGGAAGGAGCGCGCACCGCTGACGGCAAGCGACTTATCCAGCTCGCCGAGCCAGGCGGCATATGCCTCCACGGCCACCTTGGCCGCGGCGATACGCTGCGAGTACAGGTTCTTCTCGTTGGCGTTGAGGATGGAATCCTGTGCCTGCTTGTCCAGGTCGGACAGGACTGCCAGCACGCCAGGCGCCTGGTCGATGGCCAGCTTCACGTGCTCGCGCGTGGGGTTCTTGATGTTGTTGCGCGCCGCTTCGTAATAAGCCGGCACGCTGCTGATGCGGCGCAGCAGGGTACGCAAGCGCTGCGGCTTGGCTGCATACTCGGTGTTCAGCACGAAGTCGATCGGGCTGGCGATGTTGTAGATCGCGGGATTCCATTCCCACTCGCGGAAGGTGGTCAGGTACCAGCGGTCCGAGTTCAGCTTGTTCTGCAACAGGCCAAGGTCGCTGCGCTGTTTCGGCGACAGCTGTTTGGCGTCGATCTTGCCGAATTTTTCCAGCCATTCGTCGATGAAGGCGAGTTGCTGGTCGCGGTAAGCCTGGTCGGGAACAGTCAGTTGGGCGGCGGTGTCGTATTTTCCCACCGAGATGGCGGTTTCCGGATCGATGCGCCACAGGGCGCCGAGGAACTGGTTGGCCTGGCTGTCGAAAGCCTTGTCCTGGCGGCGTTCAGCCGGCAGCGGCTTGCTGGCGACTGCCGGCTTGGCCTTCTCCGCTTTGGATTTCCCGGCCTTGGTGCCCGACTTGCCGCTCTTGGCGGACTTGGACGACGATTTGCCTGTTTTACCTTTGCTGCTGGACTTCTTGCTGACGGCAGTCTTGGCCGGCGCAGTCGATTTCTTGCTCTTCGTCGCGGCGTCGACTGGCGACAGGGCCAGGCTCAACATCATCGCGGCGAGGGCGATTTTGGTCTTCATCATATTTCAACCTCTTGCTAGTGCAGCGTGGGAGATTATCACAAGCCGAGTGCCTCCCGCGCCCGGACGGGGTCAAGGTCCTTCGCGGCTGCCGCCGCATCGGGCGGCAACCATTGTGGAAAAGGGATCTCTTCGTTGACATGCTTGCCGCTGGCGGTGTGAACCTGCCTTACCCGTGCCAGTGCTTCCGCCGGCAGTTCGCCCGCCAGTGCTGCCACTGCGGGCCACAGGCGGCGGTGTACCAGCGTCAGTTTTCCAGCCAGCAGGCGGCACACCAGGATATCGCCATGCTCCTGCACTTCGCTCAGCACGCCAAAAATGCGCTTGCCTTCAGGGTGGCCCCACCAGCTGCCTTTGATCGGGGCGCCGACGATAGCCTCCGTCAGTGTCGGCACCTTGCCGCGTGCCGACGCGAGCACGACTCCGTGTTGTTCGACGAAGGCCAGGGCCTGTTGCGCATTCATCCGGCAGCCTGCTTCAAGGTGCGCAGCACCAGCGGCTTGAGGCAATTACGCTGTGCTTCGTCTTTGCTTTCGCTGACGTTGATGTACAGCGGTTGCAGGAAGCTGTTCAGGTTGTGCTTGCGGGCCAGCGCTGCCTGCTGCGTGCCGGCGGTCGCGGGCGGCGCTGCAAGGCGCGCGAACCAGGCGTCCCAGTCGCTGCATTGCAGCGTCTTGGCGCGGGACAGGTAAAAGATGGGGGCCATCAGGCGTTCGCCTTCGCCATAGCGGTAGAAGTGTTCGCCTTGCGGTGCGACCTGGCTGGCGATGGCTGCCAGCATCTGATCGTGCTCGGCACGGCCAAGCGCCGGATTGAGCGAGAGCTGAAGCATGATGTCGGCGGCATGGGCCACGCCGTGACGCCAGCCCTGCTTTTCGTCGAAGCCGCGATAGTCGCTTACACCGCGCAGGAATTCTGTCGTGGCCGCGACCAACTGCGCGCGCTGTTCGGCCGACAGGTAAGGCTTGATGCGGTCCACGCGCGCCACGTCGGCCAGCACCAGTGCGGCGAAGGGGCGCGCGAAACCTTGCGGGTCCGGCGCTTGCAGTTGCGCTGTCAGACGGGTGCGCAGCTCCTGCACTGTGGCGACTTCGAGCTTGTCGGCGCGCATCCAGGCTTGCAGGGCTTCGAAGGCCAGTTCGTCGCGCTCGACGGGATCGGGCGAGGCAAGGCAGGATATCGCCTGCAGTGCCAGCGCCTGGCGCCGCCCGTTGTCCTCGATGTGCCATTTTCCAGCTTTGGCCTCTTGCAGTGCGGCTGCCGGGCAGGCAGCGGCGGTGGCGGCCGACGCTGCGCGGCACGATACGCCGGCCAGGCCGGCAGCTCCCAGAGCGGCGATCGCCGCGGCACGGAAGGCAATTGATCCCAGTTGCATAGCATCTCCTGTCAGAAGCGGCGCAAGCCTTCGTTCAACATCGCCAGCATGTCCTCCGCCGTCATGCGTGCGGCGGTGTCGCTGCCATCGAGCAGGCTGTCCGCCAGTTCGCGCTTGTGGCCATGCAGTTCGACGATGCCTTCCTCGATCGTGTTGCGGGCCACCAGGCGGTAGATGGTTACCGGACGTAGTTGTCCCATGCGGTGCGCGCGGTCGGAGGCCTGGTCTTCCACGGCGGGATTCCACCATGGGTCCATGTGGATCACATAGTCGGCGGCAGTCAGGTTGATACCCACGCCGCCGGCCTTAAGGCTGATCAGGAATACATCGCCTTCGCCAGCCTGAAAGGCGTCCACCGACTGCTTGCGCGCAGCCATCGGCGTGCTGCCGTCGAGGTATTGATACCGGATGCCATTGCGGTCCAGGTGGGCGCGAATCAGCGAGAGGTGGTCGACGAACTGGCTGAACACCAGCACCTTGTGCCGGTTTTCCAGTAACCCTTCCAGCAGGCGCGCGAAGGCTGCCAGCTTGCTGGACTCCAGGCGCAGCGAAGGCGCAACCAGGTTCGGATTGCAGCAGGCGCGGCGCAGTTTCATGATCTCCGCCAGGATCTGCATCGACTTCCTGTCGGCCGGCCCTTCGATGGAAGCCAAGTTTTCCAGTGCTTCGCGGCGCAGCGACTCGTACAGGGCGGTTTCTTCCGGCGACAGGTCGACTTCCAGCACAATCTCGGTGCGGGCTGGCAGTTCGGTCAGCACTTGCGCCTTGGTCCGGCGCAGCACGAAAGGCCCGATCAGGCGGCGCAGGCGATTGCGGGCTCCGACTTCCGCGCGATGGTCCTGCTGGCGCTCGATTGGGCCGGCAAAGCGCAGGTTGAACTGCTCGTGGCTTCCCAGCAGGCCCGGGTTGATGAAGCGGAACAGGTTCCACAATTCGCCAAGATGATTTTCCAGCGGCGTGCCGGTGGCCACCATCTTGAAGTCGCCCTTCAGCGCCATGACGGCCTGCGAGCGCTTGGTGGCTGCGTTCTTGATGTTCTGGGCTTCGTCCAGCACGATGGTGTGCCATTTCGGCTTGGTGAAGCGCTCGGATTCCAGTTGCAGCAGGCCATAGCTGGTGATCACCAGGTCGAACGGACCGGCATTGCTGACAATGTCGTCGCGGTCGCCGGTGGCATACATCTTCACGTTCAGCGTGGGGGCGAAGCGCGCGGCTTCGCTGGCCCAGTTCAGGCAGACCGAAGTCGGGGCTACCACCAGCGTTGGCCCTTGCGGGGCACGCAGCAGCACCAGGGCCAGGGCCTGCAAGGTCTTTCCCAGGCCCATGTCGTCGGCCAGGCAGGCGCCCACGCCCCAATGCGCCAGGCGTGCCAGCCATTCGAAGCCGGCCAGCTGGTAGTCGCGCAGATCGGCCTGCAGGGTGCTTGGCAGTTGCGGCGTGTAGCTGGCGCTGGCTTCGATGCGCTGCAAGTGCGCGCGCCACATCGCATCCGCCTCCACCATGCCGACGTCGTTGGCCAGTTCCTCCAGCACGAAGGCGGCCAGGCGGTGCACCTTCATGCCGGCATCGTCGTCCTCGCCATAGGCGGCCAATTCGGACAGCCGGCGGTGCAGTTCTTCCGACAGCGCGAGGAATTCCTTGTCGCCCAGTGCAATGAAGCGGCTCTTGCTGGCGCGGATCATGTCCAGCAGCGAGCGCAGGTCCAGCACGCGGTCCTCGTCGACCACAAGCTGGCCGCTGGCGGCAAACCAGTCCTTCTTGCTCTTGATGTTCAGGCGCAGCTGCTTGGTGTAGACCGGCTTGGTGAGGCGGAAGGCTTCACCCTCCGGCCATGCCAGCACCACCTTGTCGGCGCCGAATTCCTGCAACTCGGCCAGCAGCTGCAGGCACAGGGCCGGC
>JBCNOX010000477.1:0-4512 GCA_039593645.1 Pseudoduganella sp. | reverse complement strand
CCGCTTGGAACAACCTTGAACATGACGCCTGCGGCGGCAGCCAGCACCAGGTACACCGCGATGGATGCGGTTTTGCGCTTCAGCACGCCCTGCACGCCGGTTTCGTAGCTGTGCGAAGCGCGGTTGAAGAAACGGTTGAACCAGGCGAAGAAGCGGCCGAAGATCTTGTCCATCACGCGGGTCAGCGCGTCTTTCGGTGCGTCGTGCGGGCGCAGCAGCGATGCCGACAGGGCCGGGGCCAGGGTCAGCGAGCACAGTGCCGAGATCACGGTCGAAATGGCGATGGTCAGCGCGAACTGGCGGTAGAACTGGCCGGTCAGGCCGGACACGAAGGCGATCGGCACGAACACGGCGCACAGCACCAGGGCGATGGCGATGATCGGGCCGGACACCTCTTTCATGGCCTGAATCGTTGCATCGCGGGCCGACAGGCCGTTGGCGATATTACGCTCGACGTTCTCCACCACCACGATCGCATCGTCGACCACGATACCGATGGCCAGCACCAGGCCGAACAGCGACAGCGTGTTGATCGAGAAGCCGAAGCCGATCATCACCGCGAAGGTACCGACGATCGACACCGGCACCGCCAGCAGCGGGATGATCGATGCGCGCCAGGTCTGCAGGAAGATGATCACCACGATCACCACCAGTGCCACTGCTTCCAGCAGGGTGTGGATCACGGACTTGATCGACTCGCGCACGAACTGGGTCGGGTCATACACGATGTCGTAGGCCACGCCTTCGGGGAAGTCCTTCTTCAGTTCTTCCATCTTGGCGCGCACGTTGGCCGACAGCTCCAGCGCATTGCTGTTTGGCGCTTCGAAAATACCCAGGCCTACTGCGGAGTGGTTGTTCAGCAGCGAACGCAGCGAGTAGCTGTTGGAGCCCATTTCGATACGGGCCACGTCTTTCAGGCGGGTCAGCGCGCCGTCTTCATTGGTCTTGACGATGATGTCGCCAAATTCCTCGACGGAGCTCAGGCGGCCCTGGGTGTTGACGGTCAGCTGGAAGTCGGCCGACTTGGAAGGCGCAGCGCCCACCACACCGGCAGCCACCTGTACGTTCTGCTCGCGGATCGCATCGACCACGTCGGACGCGGTCATGTTGCGGCCAGCGACCTTCTGCGGGTCGAGCCAGACGCGCATGGCGTAATCGCCGGCGCCGAAGATCTGCACGTCGCCCATGCCTGGAATACGGGCCAGCTGGTCTTTCACGTTCAGAACGCCGTAGTTGCGCAGGTACAGGTCGTCGTAGCGGCCGTTCGGCGACAGCAGGTGCACCACCATCGTCAGGTTAGGCGAAGACTTCACCGTGGTCACGCCGATCTGGCGCACTTCTTCCGGCAGGCGTGGCAAGGCGCGCTGCACGCGGTTCTGCACCGCGGTTTCAGCCTTGTCGACGTCGGTGCCGATCTTGAAGGTCACGGTCAGCATCAGCGCGCCATCGGAGGTGTTTTGCGAGGACATGTACAGCATGTTCTCGACACCGTTGATCTGCTCTTCGAGCGGCGCGGCGACGGTTTCCGCAATCACTTTCGGGTTCGCGCCCGGGTAGACGGCACGCACCACGACGGATGGCGGCACCACTTCCGGGTATTCGGAGACGGGCAGCTTGAAGATCGAGATCAAGCCCGCTACGAAGACAATGATCGATAAAACCGCCGCGAAGATCGGTTTATCGACAAAGAAGCGAGAGAAATTCATGGATTATTCCTTGGTTTTCTTGGCATCGGCGGCGGCCACTTTTTGGGCTGCCATCGGGTCAAAGGTCATGTCGACCATTTCAGGCGTGATCGGCGCGCCAGGGCGCACGCGCTGCAGGCCGTTGACGACGATCTTCTCGCCTGGTTTCAGGCCGTTGCGTACCACGCGCAGGCCTTCGATGTTCGGACCCAGCACCACGGGACGGTATTCCGCCTTGTTGCCGGCGCCGACCACGTACACGAACTTGCGGTCCTGGTCGGTGCTGACGGCGCGATCGTTGATCAACACGGCTTGCTGGGTGGCGGTGCCGCCATCCAGCTGCACGCGGGCGAACAGGCCAGGCACCAGCGAGCGGTCCTTGTTGTCGAAGGTGGCGCGCATGCGCACGGAGCCGGTGCGGGTATCGAGCTGGTTGTCGACGAATTCCAGCTTGCCCTCATGCGGGAAGCCGGCTTCGTTGGCCAGGCCGACCTTCACGGTGACCGGCTGGCCTTTGTAGGCCTGGCCGCCGACGCGCAGGAAGGTGTCTTCGTCGCCGTCGAAGCTGGCGTAGATCTTGTCCAGCGAAACCACGCTGGTCAGCACGGCGCTCGGGTCGACCAGGTTGCCGAGGGTGATCTCCGCCTTCGACACGCGGCCGTTGATCGGCGACGTCACCTGGGTGTAGGACAGGTTCAGGCGCGCTGCCTCTGCCGCCGACGCTGCGGCACGGGCCGTTGCATCGAGTTCCTTCAGTGCCGAAGCGCGTTCGTCGAATTCGCGCTGGGCGATCGCTTTATCGGCCAGCAGCTTTTCGGCGCGGGCCAGTTCCAGCTTGGCCAGGTCGGCCTTGGCGCGCGCCGAATTGGCGGCGGCATCGGCACGGCTGGCTTCCGCCTGGAATGGACGCGGATCGATCACGAACAGCACATCACCTTTTTTCACCTCGCTGCCAGGCTTGAAGTTCACCGCAGTGATGAAGCCGCTGACGCGTGGCCGGATCTCGACACGTTCGATGGCTTCCAGCCGGCCCGAAAATTCCTGGGTTTCGGCGACGGACTTCTGTACGACGACGGCTGCAGATACTGGCGGACCGCCTGCGGCAGGCGCCTGGCTTTCGGCCGGCTTGCTATTGGCGCTGCAACCGGACAGGATGGCCGCCGCCAGCCCGCCCATCGCCAATGCGGCAACCAGCGGCCGCACAAGAGTGGACATTTGATTCATCTTTTTCATTGTTAACCTCTTGGGGGTGAAAATTAGTTGGAAAATTCAGGCAAAAAGGGGCCCATGTGCCTCGCAGGCACTTTTTTCTAAACTTCTGTTTTATTTAAACCAGCCTTACACCGCGGGCGTTTCCGTCCCGTCGATGGCGCTGATAAAACTGGCCATCTCTTTCAGTGCAAAGCCCCTGCACGCGCATTCGTTCCTGGCTCCCGGCTCCTGCAGTGGCGCCGGTGGCATGCGTCTGACTGTTGTCTTTACTCCGCAGGCGATCAGTTTCGCCCCGTATTGTTCTGCTTCATCCCGTAGCGGGTCGTCTTCGGCCGAGAGGATCAGGGCCGGCGGTAAATTTTTCAGTCGACTCGATTGCAGCGGCGACGCGTAAGGGTGGGCGCGGTCGGCGGCATTCGGCAGGTAGCCGCGGTAGGCGGCGGCGCAGGTATTGGCTACCTTCATCTGGTCCGGGCAGTTCGGCAGCTCGCGCATCGAACAGGTGGACAGGCCCGGATCGAGCATCGGCATGATCAGGATCTGCCCCGCCAGCGCTGGGCCGCCGCGGTCGCGCGCCATCAGCGCCGACACGGCCGCCAGGTTGGCGCCGGCCTCGATGCCGGCGGTCAGCAGCTGCTTGCCGCTCCACGACAGTTTGGCTTTGTTCTTCTTGGCCCAGGCCAGCACGGCGTGGGCATCTTCCACCGCCGCCGGGAACGGGCTGACGGTGGCCAGGGTGTAATTGGTGGCCAGGATCACGTGGCTCGGGTTGCAGGCCACCAGGTGGCGCAGGAATTCGTCCGCCTCCTCCAGGTCGCCGGCTACGAAGCCGCCGCCATGGAAGAAGACGATCAGGGCGTCGCGCTTGGCGGACGAATTCCCGGCCAGGTACAGGCGTGCGGCAAGCGGCCCCTGGGCCCCGCGCACTTCCAGTTCGCGGATCTTCAGTTCCGCCGGTGCCTGCGCCGTCATTCCTTGGCCTCCGAGCTGGCCGAAGCCAGCAAGGTCTGCGCCGGCGCCGCGCCAAAACCGACTTGCGCGCCGTACGAGTATTCGTCGGTATACAGGACACCTGCCAGGGCGATCGCGCCCAGCGCCAGCGATACCATTGCAAAGAATCCATCCCGGTTACTCATGACTGCTCCTTTTCTCTGAAACCGAAGCCACTTTAATCTTTCCCATCGCGGGAGGGTCAAGGGCTTTTTTATGCTGCAATACGGTAATAATAAACTTCCACTAGAATAAGAAAAATACATTAATGTTGAATTGATTGTTCAGAATCTCGAACAATGAAGGTGGACTCATGAATAAGCTCCAAGCAATGGAAGTGTTCGTACAGGTGGTCGACGCCGGCGGCTTCACGCGCGCGTCGGAAACCCTGCAGCTGCCCAAGGCCACCGTGTCCACCCTGGTGGCCGGCCTGGAATCGGCGCTGTCGGTCAAGCTGCTGCACCGGACCACGCGCCACGTTTCGGTCACTGCCGACGGTGCCGCCTACTATGAAAGATGCCTGCGCATCCTGGCCGACGTGAAGGACGCCGAGGAGTCGCTGTCGCGCACCCGCCTGAGCCCGAGCGGGCGGCTGCGGGTCGATGCCCCGACCGGGCTGGCGAAC
>JBCNOX010000476.1:0-4520 GCA_039593645.1 Pseudoduganella sp. | reverse complement strand
GACGCAACACAAATATGTATCAAATTGTCATACGCATGTTGCACTAGTTGAATTTTGCGTTTTACACTAGCCCGTCATTTGTTTGACGTACTACTTAGTGAGGGCGCATCACTCATGTTGTCTATATCTACCAAAGTCGAAAGGATCGTCACGGAGTCGCCCTTCCTGAGTGAAGGTTTGCGTCGTGGCCTGATCAACCTGTCGGAACTGGCGCGCCAGCTGCAGCCGCAGCTCCAGAACGACCTGTGGAAGCCTGTCGGCCAGGCGGCCGTGGTCATGGCCTTGCGCCGTGTGGCCGGACGCCTGCCGGACAAGGATGCCCAGGAACTGGTGCTGGCCCAGCAGTCCGGCCAGCTGACTGCACGCACCGACCTTGTCGAGTTCACCTTCCGCCGCTCGGACCGCATCGATGATTGCCACCGCCAGTTGCTGGAGCGTTCGGGCACCGGCCACGGCCTGTACCTGACCGTGACCCGCGGCAGCGAAGAAATCGTGGTGATCTGCAGCCGTCCGTTCATTGGCCTGGTTGAGCAGATCTTCGCTGGCGAACGCCTGCTGGCGCGGCTGGAGAACCTGAACGCCGTCACGCTGCAGCTGACCGCCGATTCCTGGCGCACGCCGGGCATCTACCACGCCATCCTGAAGAAGCTGGCGTGGGACAAGGTCAACCTGATCAACCTGATCTCGACCCACACCGAACTGACCCTGCTGCTGGAGAAGGAACACACAGGCGCCGCCTTCAGCGTCCTCTCCAACATGATCGCGCACAAGCACTGATGTACACTTCCCTGTAGGGCAAACCTACAGGGAGTGGGCATGGGCTTGAAAGACACGCAGCGGGTGGTGCCGGCTTTGCGGGTGGCGAGCTACGCCGCCAGCAAGCCTTTCTATGAGTCGCTTGGCTTCCGCGAGGAGTGGACCCATCACTTCGAGCCGGGCTTGCCGACCTTTGCCTCGATGATGCTCGACGGCATGCAAATTTTCCTATCGGAACATTCGGGCGACTGCCAACCCGGCGGGCTGGTACACTTTTACGTTCCGGACGTCGACGCGCTATATGACGACTTCCTGGAATACGGCGTGAACGTCGAGCAAGCGCCGAACAATGACCTGGGAGCGGACCTGCGCGTCATGTCCGTTCTCGATCCAGACAACAACCGGCTCAAATTTTTGACCCAGACCCATTGGGAGTAAGCGCAATGAAGAAAGCGCTGTTGTTCGCAGTCCTTGGCATGGCCGCCGCATCGCAGGCGGGCGCGCAAGGCCTGTACAAATGTACGGTAGACGGCAAGGTGACTTACCAGTCCATGCCATGCACCAAAGGCGGTGCGGCTATCGACTATCCGCCTCCGCCCACGGCCGCCCAGGTGAAGGCGGCCCAGGCGCGCGCGCAGGAAGACCGCGAGCGCGCCGAACAGCTGGCGGAGCGCAACCGCGAGGCACGCGAGAAAAAGGCAAAAGAGGAGGCGGAGGCAGCGCGCGATGTCGCTTCCAGCAAGCCTGAGCCTAAGCAGAGTTGCGATGCGCTGCGCACGCGCCGTGCAGAGCTTTACGGCCAGCGCAACGAGAACCGCCGCAATTCCCAACTCGATGCGATGTCGAAGACCCAGAACGATATCGACAAGCTGGAAGCCGAATACACCAAGGGCGCCTGCGGCCCGCTGGACTGATTCCGGTGCATGCGCCGGCGCAGCCTGCGCCGGCGTGTCCTGTTACTTCTTCTCTTCTTCCGGCTGCGAGAAGTTCAGCTCCGGCTGCTGTTCCTCGTCCTGTTTTTGCGCAGGGAGCGAATCCGGCGCCGCCGGCTGCTCGATGCGCAGGTCGCCCGATTCGACCTTGCCGCCCACGCCCCGGTCGAGGAATGCGGTGACGGTTTGCGGCAGCGCAGCCACCAGCAGCACCATCAGCATTTGCAGGCCCACCCAGGGCAGGGCGCCCCAGTAGATGTCCGAAGATTTCACTTCCTTCGGCGCCACCCCGCGCAGGTAGAACAGGGCGAAACCGAACGGCGGGTGCATGAAGGAGGTCTGCATGTTCACGCACAGCATGACGCCGAACCACACCAGGGCTGCCGATGCCGCCGCTTCCGGGCTGCCCATCATCGGTTCAAGCTGCGGCGCCAGGATTTTCTGCGCCACCGGCGCCAGCATCGGCACCACGATGAAGGCAATCTCGAAGAAGTCGAGGAAGAAGGCCAGGAAGAACACGAACAGGTTCACCACCAGCAAAAAGCCGATCCAGCCGCCAGGAATGCCGTTGAACAGGTGTTCCACCCACAGTCCGCCGTCCACGCCCTGGAACACCACGGAGAAGCAGGTGGAGCCGATCAGGATGAACACCACCATCGCGGTCAGGCGCATGGTGGACTGGTAGCTCAGGACGATCAGGTCGCGCAGCGGCTTGATCTGGCTGGCGCGGAACACGATCCACGCCACGCACACATACAGCACGGCCAGTGCACCCTGCACCACAGGCTTGGCGCCTTCGACGAACGCCCCGAGCAGCGCCGCGGCCACCAGGGCCACCATGCCGACGCGGAAGAAGATCTTGTCGCGGCGGTTGAATTCAGGATGGCGCAGTGCTGCCAGGATCACCGCACCCAGCGCACCCATGGCGCCTGATTCGGTCGGCGTGGCCACCCCCAGCATCATGGTGCCCAGCACCATGAAGATCAGCACCGCGGCCGGCACGATGCCGCGCAGGCACTGCATCCAAAGCTCCCAGCCGCGCGGGCCCAGTTCGTTCTGCGGCGCTGCCGGCAGCCATTCCGGCTTGATGCGCGACAGGGCGAAGGTGTACAGGGCGAACAGGCCGATCTGCACCAGCGATGGGCCCCATGCACCGAGGTACATGCTGCCGACGTCGGCCGCTGCGGTCTGGGTCTTGAGCTGGTCGGCCAGCACCACCAGCACCAGCGATGGCGGCACCAGCTGCGTAATGGTGCCGGAAGCGGCCAGCACACCGGTGGCGTAGCGCATGTGGTAGCCGTAGCGCATCATCACCGGCAGCGAGATCATGGCCATGGCGATCACCTGCGCCGCCACGGTGCCGGTAATCGCGCCGAGGATGAAGCCGACGATGATTACCGAGTAGCCCAGGCCTCCACGCACCCCGCCGAACAGGCGGCCCATGGAGTCGAGCATGTCTTCCGCCAGGCGGCACTTTTCCAGCACCGCCCCCATGAAGGTAAAGAAGGGAATCGCCAGCAGCAGGTCATTGGCCAGCACGCTGCCGAAAATCCTTTGCGGCACCGCCTGCAGGAAGGACACGCCGAAAAAGCCTTCGGCGATCGCGATAAAGCCGAAGAACAAGCCCACGGCCAGCAGCGAGAACGCCACCGGGAAGCCGACCAGCATGAATACGACCAGGCCACCAAACATCAATGGCGGCATCATCTCCAATGGAATCATTGCACGGGCCTTTCGTATTTGCTGTCCAGGTTCGCTTGGCCGGTGAGGTGGGCGATGCGCTTGATCAGTTCAGACAGGCCTTGCAGCGTGAGCAGGGCAAAGCCGATCGGGACGATGAATTTGATCGGCCAGCGCGGCAGGCCGCCGGCGTTGCTTGATTGTTCCATGATGGCCCAGGATGGCAGGAACAGCGATTCCCACGACAGCCAGGCAAACAGGATGCAGGCCGGGAACAGGAAGAAGATGATGCCGAAGACGTCGATCCAAAGCTGCTTGCGTTCGGAGACGTGGCCGTAGACCAGGTCGACACGCACGTGTTCATTGCGCTGGAAGGTGTAGCTGGCGCCGAGCATGACGGCGGCGCCAAACAGGTACCACTGCATTTCAAGCAGGGCGTTGGAGCTCCAGTCGAATCCGTAGCGGATCATGGCGTTGGAAGCGCTGATGAAACATGATGCCAGTATCATCAGGTTGGCTAACTGGCCACATCGGTAGCCGATGCGGTCCAGCCAGCCGGAAAAGCGGAGGAATCCTTGCATTACCTGTCTCCATCGTTGGAATAGTTATTGCAAGGATATTAGCGGATTCTCTGCGCCGCGAAAACCGGTAATGCGGTGTCTGACCCTGTGGGTCAGACACTGGTTTACCGGTTTTAAGCCAGCTGCCCGCGAACGCGCGCAATCGCCGCCCGCACCTGGTTCGGCGCCGTACCGCCCACGTGGTCGCGCGCCGCCACCGAGCCTTCCAGCGTCAGCACCGCAAACACATCCTCGCCAACCAGCGGCGAGAAGGCGCGCAGCTGCTCCAGCGACATCTCCGCCAGGTCGATCTTCAGGTCGTCGCAGGCACGCACCGCATGCGCCACGGCTTCGTGCGCATCGCGGAACGGCAAGCCTTTCTTCACCAGGTAGTCGGCCAGGTCGGTCGCGGTGGCGTAGCCCTGCAAGGCGGCGGAGCGCATCGCTTCCGGTTTGACGGTGATGCCGCCGGCCATGTCGGCGAAGATGCGCAGGGTATCGACCACGGTATCGACGGTGTCGAACAGCGGTTCCTTGTCTTCCTGGTTGTCCTTGTTGTAAGCCAGCGGCTGGCCCTTCATCAGCGTCAGCA
>JBCNOX010000475.1:0-4537 GCA_039593645.1 Pseudoduganella sp. | reverse complement strand
CAGCATCAACTGCTGGGTACTGTTGAAGATGCGAATGTCGCCATCGGCCGGCTCGCCGAGGAAGCGTTCGCGCGGTAACGCTCCCAGCGCGCCGTCGATGGCGGCGACGCCGCGGTCCAGCGTACCCGCGTGGCGCAGCAGTTCGCCGCGATAGTCGATGCGGGTGTCCGGTCCGGCCTTGACGGTCAGCGCCGGCGCCAGCAGCGTGCGGCGCGACTGCACGTGGTCGCGGAAGCTGCCGCGTTTCTCGCTGGCGGCATTCAGGCGCCAGGCCAGCGCACCCGCAGCACCTCGCAGCGGGCCGGTCGCATCGAGTGCTGCCCGCCGCAGCCCGAAGCTGCCGATCACCGCGTCCAGCGCGAAAGCGGGACGCCATAAGGGCCGCTTGCTGACGATGTTCAGCGTACCGCCCGGTTCACTGGCGCCGTACAGCGCGGCCACCGGGCCTTTCAGGAACTCGATGCGCTCGACTGCCGCCGTATCGCGCGGCGCGTTGATGCCGCCCCGGTTGGCGGCGAAGCCGTTCAGCAGCAGGGCCATGCCGTTGTTCGGATCGCCCGCCAGGCCGCGGATGGCGATGTTGTCCCACAGGCCGCCAAAGCCGTTCTGCCGCGATACGCCGCCAGCGTAGTCGAGTGCATCGTCGATGCGCAGGGCGCCCAGGTCGTCCAGCACCTGGCGCGGCATGACGCGCACCGCTTGTGGCAATTCGCGCAGCGGCAGGTCGGTCTTGCTGCCCTGCGCGTCGCCGGCGAGGTAGCTGCCGGAGTCGCGGCGGCCCACGACTTCGACGGTTTGCGGTTCTTCAGCGCCCGCCGTCAGGGCGAGCAGGGCCAGCGCGGCCGGAACGGCGCGCAGTTGGAGATTCTTCTTCATTTTTCAGTCTCGTCTTGCTTGAACAATGCGCCGCCGCGAAGGACGGCGCAGGCATGTGTCAGGGCAAGGCGAACACCGGCGGCCCGCGCGGCAGGCGGGCGATAGCGGCACTGTGGCCGCGCGGCAGCCGCGCCACCAAAGGCTGCGGCCGTGCCAAAGCCGGTGCGGGCGCCAACGCCAGGGCGGCTGCGGGCAGATGCTCGGCCAGCGTGGCGGCATCGTAAGCCAGGCAGGAATGCGCAGGCGCAGCGTCGCGCGCCGCTTCGGGCCAGGCGTGGAATATGCGGTGGCGCAGGCCGGCGGCCGCTGCCAGCAGCAGAGCTGTCGCCAGCAGGGCGATCAGCGCAGCACGGGCAGCAGGCCGCGACGGCACGCCGGTGCGTCGGGTCGTTGGCATAGCGGAAGGCGGCATGAAGCCGCAGTCGTGGCTAGGAACCCTGCACGCAAACGGGCAGGGGCTTCAGGTCACGCAGCGATGCAGGGCGGCGCTTGCCGCGGGGGGATCAGGTAGCGGGGAGAGGCGAACCAGGCGGGCGCCAAGGGCAAGCGTGCCAGCAGGTAGGCAACGGCAAGGAAGATCGCCAGCAAGGCCGGCGGCGTACCCGGCAGGTCGGCCGGGAAGTGGCTCGCCATCTGGCAGGCCACACAGTCATCGAGATTGTCGGCCAGGTCGTGGCTGTGCGAAGACGCTGCCAGCACCTGCAATGCGAACACGATCGCGCACAGCGCGAGCACCCAGCGCCACAGGCGTTTGCCTTGGCGCGGTGCGCGGAGCTGCTGTGTGGAGTAAGTTTGCATGGGCAGCGAGTATAGCATCGCTTTTGCTGCCCGTGCGGGCGGTATGGCTAATCCTTGAAGGCCGGCGCGCGCTTGGCCATGCCGGACATCATGGCTTCCTGCAGGTCGGCCGACATCAGCATCGCCGCGTTCCAGGTGGCGTTGTAATTGAGGCCGTCGGCGACCGAATGGTCGCGCGCGTAGGTAATCATCTCTTTCACGCCGCGCACGGCCAGTGGAGCCTTGGAAGCGATTTCCGCGGCAATCGCGCGCACGCCTTCGCGCAAAGCTTCCGGCGATTCGAAAACCCGGTTCACCAGGCGGATTTCCCTGGCTTCCGCAGCTTCCACCTTGCGCGCGGTGTAGGCCAGCTCGCGCGCCATGCCTTCACCGATCAGGCGCGGCAGGCGCTGCAAGGTGCCGACGTCGGCCGTCATGCCGATGTCGATTTCCTTGATCGAGAACCAGGCGTCCGCCGAGCAGTAGCGCATGTCGGCGCAGGTAACCAGGTCGATGCCGCCGCCCACGCAGGCGCCGTGCACCGCGGCCAGCACCGGCTTGCGGCAGCGTTCCAGGCTGGTCAGGGTGTCCTGCAGGTCGAGGATGATGCGGCGCAGCGATTCGCGCATGCGGCCCTCGCAGTCGTTCTGGATCTGCTGGCCCAGGCCCATCATCATCTGCAGGTCGATCCCCGCCGTGAAGGCCTTGCCTTCGCCTTCCAGCACCGCAACGCGAATCGCGGGCGTGTCGTCGACGTAGCGGAAGGCGCTGCGGACGTCGTGCCACATCTGCAGGTTCATGGCATTCATCTTCTGCGGCCGGTTCAGGCGCACAGTGGCGATGTGGCCTGCTACGCTGATGCAGACGGTTTCCAGTGCTGGAATGCTCATGGGTTCTCCGCGCTTACTGGTCGGCGCCGTGGCACTTCTTGTACTTCTTGCCGCTGCCGCAAGGGCAGTCGTCGTTGCGGCCGACTTTCGGCTCTTCGTGCTTGACGGTGGTCACGCCGGTCTTGCGGCGCGGTACCCACCATTTGTGGATGGCCGGCAGGTTGGCTTCGATGTCCAGCGCCAGTTGGTGGGCTTTCACCGGGTCTTCCACTTCCGGCAGTTCTTCCGGCTTGATCTCGTCGGCGCCAAGCAGGTAGATCGGGCGCATCAGCGGGCCGGCTTCGGAATCCCAGATGGCGTCCCAGGAACCAGGGCGCAATTCCATGCCTTCCCAGAAGCCCCAGCACCAGGCCTCGGCATTCAGCAGGACTTTGCCTTCATGCTCGTGCTCGACGAACAGCGGCTCGAATTCTTTCGGCGCCACTTCAAAAGTCACCAGCACTTCGTTCATGAAGCGGGTGATCAGGTTGTAGATGCGCTCTTCCTGCTTGGGATTCTTGAACTTCGGGCCATCCTTGCGGTCCTCGCCCCAGATGCCCGGCAGCCATTCGGCCGGGGTGATCGGCTCCGGGCCGATGGCGATGGCCGTCAGGTAGCCATGCAGGTGGTCCATCGTCATGGAGTCTTCCGGGCTCTGATCACTCAGCAGGAAGTTGTCGAGTTCGTCGAATTCTTTGTCGGTCAATGGCTGGTCGAGTTGCATGGCTTGGTGCTCTATATATATTGGGTCGAAGGGCGACAGTATACGCCCTGGCCCTTACAATAGCGAGAATGACGCATCCTTTCTTAGACCTGAGCCCGGACCGGGTACTCGACGCCCTGGCCAGCATCGGCCTGTATGGCGATGGCCGCCTGCTGGCGCTGAATTCCTACGAAAACCGTGTCTACCAGGTCGGCATGGAGGAGGGGCCGCCGGTGGTGGCCAAGTTTTACCGCCCCGGGCGCTGGACCGACGCGCAGATCCTGGAAGAGCACGCCTTCGTGCAGGAACTGCAGGAACGCGAGGTACCGGCCGTGCCGGCGCTGGAGCGCGATGGACGCACCCTGCATGAATTCGACGGCTTCCGCTTTGCCGTCTTCCCGCGCCACGGCGGCCGGGCGCCGGAGATGGACGATCCGAAGGTGCTGGAATGGACCGGCCGCTTTATCGGCCGCATCCACGCGGCCGGTGCGGCGCGGCCGTTTGCGGTCCGTCCCACGCTGGACATCGCCTCCTTCGGCGAAGAGCCGCGCGACTGGCTGCTGGCCAACGATTTCCTGCCGCCGGAGCTGGTCACGCCCTGGCGCTCGGTGGTCGACCAGGCGCTGGATGGCGTGCGGCGCTGCTATGAGCGGGCAGGTCAGGTCGAGCTGATCCGCCTGCACGGAGATTGTCATGGTGGCAATGTTTTGTGGACCGATGCCGGCCCGCACTTTGTCGACTTCGACGACGCCCGCATGGGGCCGGCCGTGCAGGATTTGTGGATGATGCTGTCCGGCGAACGGAGCGACATGGTGCGCCAGATGGGCGATATCCTGGCCGGGTACGAGGACATGCGCGAATTCGACCCGCGCGAGCTGTACCTGGTGGAAGCGCTGCGCACGTTGCGCCTTGTCCACTACTCGGCCTGGCTGGCGCGGCGTTGGGATGATCCTGCGTTCCCGGTGGCTTTTCCGTGGTTTAATACACAACGATACTGGCAAGATCGTATCCTCGAGCTGCGCGAGCAAATCGCGCTGATGGACGAGCCTCCCCTCTGGCCGGTTTAACTGGTACAACGCGAGAATTGGCGGGATTTTCCCGCCTTGCTCGCGCGCTTCGCCCTTGTCGGACTCATCGATAATGGCACCATCACCCTAAATGCCAAGCGAGATTCCTCATGCAAGCACATTTGCCGCCATCTTCCGACACCGTCGCCAGCGACCGTGCTGAGCATGAGAAAGCCGAGCTGAAGGCCATTACCGAGGCCATCGCCCGCGTCGAAGCCGAAGCCAAGGCCCAGTGCGCCGCCGAA
>JBCNOX010000474.1:0-4537 GCA_039593645.1 Pseudoduganella sp. | reverse complement strand
GAATATTACTGGGTTGTTACATCACGCTTGAAGTAATTTTTTCCTGTCACATTGCTGAAGTAATTGAGGGGCAATATAGCTGCGTTTGAAACATTTCCCTCAACTTCAACAACGTAGGACAACAAGTGAAAAAACTTACTCTGGCAGCACTGATCATCAGCGGTTTCGCAGCACAAGCTCAAGCCCAGTCCAATGTGACCATCTACGGTATCGCTGACGCAGGCTTCGTCGCAGAGCGTGGCGGTGTAAACGGCAGCGTCAACAAGGTGACCAGTGGTGTGGGTTCGGCTTCCCGTCTGGGCTTCAAAGGTGTTGAAGACCTGGGTGGCGGCACTTCCGCTATCTTCACGATCGAATCCGGCGTCAAGATCGACACCGGCGAGCAGGACACCGCAGGCGTGTTCGCACAGCGCCAGGCTTTCGTTGGCCTGAAGAGTGCTGAAGCCGGCCAGATTACCCTGGGCCGCCAGTACACCATGCTGTACAACGCCCTGTCGCAAGTTGCCGACCCATTCGGCGCCGGCTATGCTGGCAATGCCAAGAACCTGTTCCCAACCGGCGGCGTCAACACCCGCCTGTCGAACTCCATCGTTTATAACTCCCCAGTATTCTCCGGCTTCAGCGTCGATGCACTGTACGGCATGGGCGAGCAGGCAGGCGACAACAGCGCCGGCCGCCAGTTCGGCTTTGGCGTGAACTACACCAGCAAGGAACTGAACGTCCGCCTGGTTCACAACAACAAGAACAACGACACCGCTGCCGTGGGCGCCACCCCAGCCGTGCGTAAAGACCGCGCGAAGAACACCCTGCTGGCTGCCAACTACGACTTCGGCGTTGCCAAGGTCTACTTCGGCTACGAAAAGGACAGGGGCGCCGGCTCGGCACCGCTGCCAGTGGCTAACGCCTATGGCCTGAAAGTCGCTCCGAAGTCCTCCGCCGACAGCGCCGAATGGCTGCTGGGCGTGGGCGTGCCAATGGGCGGCGGCACCCTGGTCGCTTCCTACATCCACAAAGACGACAAGCAGAACAACCAGGACGCCAACCAGTTCGGTATCGGCTACCTGTACGCCCTGTCCAAGCGCACCACCGCTTACACCGCGATCGCTAAGGTGAAGAACAAGAACGGCGCCGGCTACACCGTTGGCAACAACACCGAAGCCGGTACTGGCGACAAAGCCTTCAACCTGGGCATCCGTCACGCCTTCTAAGCAGTTTTTGTAGCAAGCAGTACCACTCTCTCTCGAGGTGATTCATGATCTTTGGCGGGTCTTCGGACCCGCCCTTTTTTTATGAGCAGCCGGGGAGGGGAATGCGGATGGCGATGCGCGTGCCGCTGCCGCCATCGACGTTCATGCTGCCGCGCAGTGCAGCCACGCGCTCGCGCATGCCGAGCAGCCCAAGCGCATCCGCCTTTGCCATGTCCCCGGCGGCTATGCCTTTCCCATCATCCGTAATCTCGATGCACAAATTTCCGCCATCGCGCAGCAGGTGGACCTCCGCTGTGGAGGCGCCGGCGTGGCGGGCGATATTGGTCAGCGACTCCTGCACCAGCCGGTAGATGGCGGTGCTATAGCGTTCGTCCAGCACCAGGACGTCCGGGGGCGCATCGAGCAGGCAGCCTATGCCGTGCCGTTTTTCGAATTCCCTCCGCAATGATTCGAGCGCAAAGTACAAGCCGCCTTCGTCGAGTGCGCGCGGGCGCAGGTTGCCGGCGATGCGGCGCAGGGAGCCGATCGCTGTGACGAGCAGGTTGTCCATGCTGGCCAGGCGGGCCTCGACATCGGGTGAGCCGGGCGGCAATTGTTTCAGGAGCGTGAGTTCAACGCGCAGGGTCGCCAGCAATTGCCCCAGGTCGTCATGCAGTTCGCGCGAAATATGGACGCGTTCGTCCTCCCGGATTTCCGCCAGTGCGGAATCGGTGGAGCGGCGTCCGTGGACCCGGGTGCGGGGATTCTTCAAAGTCGGCCTCCTGGCGGCTGCAGCCACCAGGACACCGTATTACATCAAGCCGGCGGGCGGCTTGATCTGGATCACATCTGCTTGAACAGATGGAGGAAGGAGCGGCTGACTTCCAGCTTGTCCGGGCGGCCTTTGATCATAACCAGGTGGCGGCCACGAATGTCGCGCGTTACGCCTTCGATGGCGTTCACATTGACCAGGGTCGCGCGGTGGATCTGCCAGAACAGGGATGGGTCCAGCTCTTCGGCCAGGTCGCGCACCGGTTTGCGGATCAGCGCCTCGAACTTATCGGTTTGCACGCAGGTGTACTTCTCGTCCGAACGGAAGAACAGGATTTCCTCGACCGGGATCATGCGCAGGTCGGAGCCGATGCTGGCCTGGATCCACTGCAGGTATTTCGGCTTCGGCGCAGCGATTTTCTCAGCAAGCTGGTTCAGGATGGCCGCCATGTCGGCGCCTTGCGCTGCGCTGGCGGCCGGGGAGGCGAGGCGGCCCTTCAGGCGTTCGACAGTGATTTTCAGGCGCTCCGGCTCAGGCGGTTTCAACACGTAGTCGACTGCGCCACGCTCAAATGCCTCAACCGCATAGGCGTCGTAAGCGGTGACGAAAACCACATTGCTCTTGTTGCCGATTTCAGCGGCGGCTTCCATGCCGGTCTTGCCCGGCATGCGAATATCGAGGAAGGTGAAATCTGGCTTCAGCTCGTCAACCAGTTCAACCGCTTCGTCGCCATTCTTGGCTTCGCCGAGGATTTCCAGTTCCGGCCAGACCTGTTCCAGCCGCATGCGCAGCTGGTCGCGCATCAGTCTCTCATCGTCGGCAATAATTGCTGTGGGCATAGTGCTCAATATCAGAAATAAGAAGTATCAATTATTCAATGGATCGCAGCGGATGGCAATCGCTTATTCCGAGCGGGCCAACTGATACGGCACCTCGATAATCGCGATCACGCCGCTTGGCTGATTGGGCTCGATTTTCAGCGATGCCTGGTCGCCGTGCAGCAGCTTGAGGCGTTCGCGGATATTGGTCAGGCCCAGGCCGGTGCCGGTGCTGGGCTTGGCGCCAAAGCCCAGGCCGTTGTCGGTCACGGTCACGCGCAGCTTGCTGTGCGCTACTTCGGCGCGGACTTTCAGGTAACCGCCTTCCGGCTTGCCCTCCAGGCCGTGCTTGATCGCATTCTCGACCATCGACTGCAGCATCATCGGCGGGAAGGCGGCGGTGCGCAGGCCTTCGGGCACGTCGAAGTCAACGGTAAGGCGCTCTTCCATGCGCATTTTCAGCAGGGCGAGGTAGGCCACCACCATATCGGACTCGCTGCCGAGTGTGCTGGTCAGCTTGTTTTCGCGCATTTGCGGCAGCACAGCGCGCAGGTATTTGATGAGGCTGCGCTGCATGGCAGAGGCGCGCGGCGGATCGGTTTCGATCAGGTGTTCGACTGAAGCCAGCGTGTTGAACAGGAAGTGTGGCTCAACCTGGGCCTGCATCATCTGCATCTTGGCTTCACTCAGCTGGCGCTGCATCGACTCACGCTCAGCAGCGGCATTTGCCACCTGGGCCTCAGCTTCTGCCTTCTTCTTGCCGCCAACCAGCGCCTTCATCGCGAAAAGTGCCAGCAGGAGCAGGGTGATGAAGCTGGTGAACCAGGTCGAGGCTTGCTTGTGGTAGCGCGAAACTTTTTCTTCGGCTGCGCTGTCGACTGCCTGCTCGAGCGCGTTCGACAGTTCTTCACCAATCTGCGGCGGCAGCTCGATGTGGACTTCTTCGCCCGGCATCGGGGCGGCGGGCGCTGCTGGAGGTGCAGGTTTTGCCTTGCCTGCTTTCGGCGCTGGAGGGGCCGGGGGCACTGGAACGGCTGGATCGGCTGGCTCGGCCGGCATAGCCGGGGCTGCTGCTTCTGCTGCAGCGGCCTCTTCAGCATCGGTGTCGTTGCGGTGTGTGCTCGCCGGCTCTTCAATGCTCGCTTCAGCGCTGGCCTGTTTCTTGATTTTGCCGGCTCGTGGATTGAAGTGAATACCGCTGTCGTCGATTGTGATATTTGGGTCCGCATTGCCCGACTTTGTGCGTTTGTGTGAGCGGATCACCATCTCGTCGTCGCTGGAAGGCGAGAACAGCTCGTCCTGCAAGATCGACGCCGCAATCATGGACAGCGCCGCAAACAGGAAGAACTTCCACCAAGACAGTTGTGTCACCCAGCTGGTCGTCGCATCAAAGCCGCGGTGCAGCCAGGCCAGGATGGTTTTTGCTGTGTCTTGGGCTTTCGGAGTTGGAAACATGCGCTGCTTTCTATTGAATATGGGGCAAGTGTAGATAACCTTGCGCAAAGCCGCTACCGGTGTGCGACAGAATGCAGAAATACGGGAATAGAAGAATGCCCTTGCGGACAGCCGGATCGTTTGCTATAGTTCTGTCCCTCGCAACGCAATGCTGACAAAACAGCAGAGCGAAACGAGTAAAAAGAGGGGTTGACGAGCTGCACGCTGTACCGCATAATCTCGCTTCTCTGCTGCAACGAACACAACGCTTCGTAACGCAAAAGCAGCGATCTTTAAAAATCAACAGTCGATAAGTGTGGGCGTTT
>JBCNOX010000473.1:0-4542 GCA_039593645.1 Pseudoduganella sp. | reverse complement strand
CGTGGGGGCTGCGGTCAGCTTCCCGGTCGCCACGCGGGCGATGGCTGTGGCGCTGCTGTTCTCCGCCACCGTCCTGCGCGCTCCGGCGCCTACGCTGCAAGGACTACCGGCTATGCCCTGGTGGGGTTGGCTGGGCGGATTTGCCGGCGCGATTTATGTCACCACCGTGTTCACCGCGATACCAGTCATCGGTGCATCAGCGGCAGTCGGCCTGACGGTGGCGGGGCAGCAAGTAGCCTCGGTCTTCGTGGACCGGCATGGGTGGTTCCGCCTGCCGAAGCGTGATGTGTCTCCACTGCGCTTGTTGGGCGTGGTGATACTGCTCGCCGGGGTGGCAACCATCAAGCTGATGTGAAAGCTTAGTTTTTTTGCGGCTTGTTCGCGAACAGTTTTGTTTTCTCCGTGCGGTCGTCGGGAATGAGATCCACTACTTCCGCCAGCCGCACGGGTTGAGGATTCAACCTTCAATCACAAAATCGGCCCACGAAGTTCCGCCCGTCAGTGTGACTACGAGCGGGCGGCCCCCATCGGCAATGCGGAGGTCGTAGTACCGAATAACTTCCTCGCGCAGCAAATTTCGCGGCTGGGTGGCGATCAGGGCTCCGAATCCAGGATAGAAGTTCGTCATGTCAGCACCAAAGTCAACGACATAGATGTCAGGGGACATTTCTTCCAGCTCGAGCTTGTATTCCCCGGCCGCCAGGATCGAAAGAAGCTCAGGGAACGAATCAACAATGGACCCGGCCACCAGCGTGCGCCCTGCCACCGAATCCCGGAACCTTTGAACTGCCTCAGGTGGATTCGTGGCGGTTGATCGAACAAGGTTCTGTCCAATGCTTCCGTTGAAGTCGCTCCAGAAATAAGCAGCCGACTTCCCCGCTACTAAGAGCGCAGTATCAAGTCGTCACCGCGCACGTCGAGCGGGCCATCTGTATGCACAGTTACATACTCGGTTTGGAGAATAGTCATTGCGCCACCACTTTGGCCATGGGGATTTCGTCATAAACCGCGCCATCGACGATCAGCGCGGCAGGCTCGTAGCCCCAAGCCTTGAAACCTAACGATTCATATAGCTTCTGCGCCGGCTCATTGCCTGCGGTGACTGCCAGGTTGACGTGGGTAACGCCTTGCAGTGAAGCAGCGCAGTCCAATGCATATTCCATCAGTTTGCGGGCGGCACCTTTAGCCCGATGGTTGCTGGACACGTACACGCCGCGGATGTGCGCGCGGTGGCTCTGTTTTGGGCTGCTGTCGCGATCCACGCGCGCAATAGCAACCAACTCCTCGCCGTCGAACACGCCGAGATAAATGCGCCCTGATCCGGGCGACAAGCGCCGTGCAATCTCGGCCAGCGGTGTAGAAGATTCATCTTCGTTGCTTGCGGTGAATGCGGAGGGAGCTTCGCGCAAGCCTTCCAGGCGCAAGGACTGGTAAGCGGCGGCATCGACTGCTGTCAAAAGTCTTGTCTTCATCGTGCAGGCATTTTACTGAATGATGGGTTTTTGCCACATGTTGTCGCGAATCGGCCAAGCTGCGGACCGGGGCCTTGAAGGCGCCGCAGGAAGTGCGAATATGCGCTCCACACATATGAAAGGAGCCCGCATGAATTCCCATAACGACCTCGCCGCGATCAACCAGAAAATCCTCGCCGACGGTGAATCCCTGCCGCTGGTGCAATTAAAAGACGGCAGCAAGGTGCAAACCGGCACTGTCGCCACCATGCTGCGCAATATCGAACTGTATAACGCCGGCGAGCGCGGCGACATCGAACAGCAACTGGAAGCTGCCATCCCTACCGTCGTCAAGGTTGGCCTGTTCGATCTGTTCCGGCCGGAAGAGTGGATTGCAGGTGACAACCCAGGCCGCCGCCTGGTCGGCACCCTCGCAGCGCGGTACCTTGCCTTTAAGTAATTGATATCAGCGGGAAATTTTTTCTGCTAGGTTGAGGAGAGCGCTGTCCGCATTGCAATACTCAACAAAAAGGGTTGCCATGTTCGACTACCTGATCCTCGTTCTGGGCGCGCCCGACAGCAGCGTGCTGTATCTTGGCCACTACGACCCCGTACTGGCTACCCGAACAGCGGCGCTTCGCCGCGCTTGCTGAAGCTCGAACTGACCGAAGGCCTGCTGCTAGACGATGTGGAGGCTTCGATCGGCAAGATGGCGCTGCTGAAGGCGGCCGGCACCGGCATCTCGCTGGACGACTACGGCATCCTGACGCTGGCCGACAGCATGGGGCTGTCGGCCATTGCCGAAGGCGTGGAATCGGTGGAACAGAAGAACTACCTCGCGCGACAAGGCTGCCGCGCCATCCAGGGCTACCTGTTCGGCCCACCGCTGCCGGTGGCCGAATTCGAGGCGCTGCTGCCGGAACAGCGAGCCCGCGCCTGAAAAATGGGGACGTACCCCATTTTTTACTGCACGCCAGCCGCCGGGCCGCTGATGCGAACCGGCATCTGGTAGCCATCCGGCTTGTCGCCCAGCGGCGCGGCGCCCGACAGCATGGTCTGCATGCCCGGCGTGAAGAAGGAGTAAGGGTAACCAGCCGCTTTGGCGCTGACCGCATCGAGGCGGGCCCGCAGTTCCGGTGGCAGATCAAAGTCCAGCGCACCGAGGTTGTCCTGCAACTGCGCCAACTTCGTCGCGCCCACCAGTACGGTCGCCACCCCCGGACGGTTGGCGACCCAGTTCACCGCCAGCTGCGCCATGCTGCACCCCACTTCGTTTGCCACCTTTTCCAGCTCCGCCACGATGGCGAAATTGCGCTCGCTGAATTTGGCGAAGGCCGGGTTATTGGAACCGCTCATGGTCTGCAAACGCCCCTCGCCGAACTGGCCGCCGGTGCTTGGCTTGTACTTGCCGGACAACAGGCCGCTGGCCAGCGGGCTCCAGACCATGACGCCCATGCCGTGGCGCGTGCCCAGCGGGATGTACTCGTCTTCTATGGCGCGTTCGGCCAGTGAGTATTCCATCTGCAGCGCCGCCAGGGGCTCATGGCCGCGCAGTTCGGCGATGGTTTGCATGCGGCTGGCATACCAGGCGGGCACGTTCGACAAACCGATGTGGCGCACCTTGCCGGCGCGGACCGCCTCGTCCAGGGTGCGCAGCACTTCCTCCGGCTGCGTCACCATGTCCCAGGCATGCACCAGGTAGAGGTCGACGTAATCGGTGCCCAAACGTTGCAGCGACCCTTCCAGCGCGCGCATCAGGTGCTTGCGGCCATTGCCGCCCGCGTTCGGGTTGGATGGATCGCCGCTGTAGGACGCCTTGGTCGCGATCACGATCCTGTCGCGCAACCCGCCCTCGCGTACAAACTCTCCGACCCAGCGCTCCGACTCGCCGTTGGTGTACAGGTCGGCCGTATCGACCAGATTGCCGCCCGCTTCGGTATACGTCATGAACTGCTCGCGCGCACTGGCCTTGTCGGCGCCCCAGCCCCAGTCGGTGCCGAAGGTCATGGTGCCAAGCGCCAGGCGCGACACGCGCAGGCCGGAATTACCGAGGGTGTAGTACTGTTTCAGGGACATGCTTTCTCCATGGTGGTGGTTGACGATGAGGAAATGCAAAATCAACAATACCACGGATGAAAGTCGGGGTCAGCTCCGGCAATCGGACATTTCGCTCAGCGCGAAATGTCCGATTGCCGGAGCTGACCCCGACTTTTATTACAGGACTGGCTTGGCGCTGCCGTTGCGGATGGCTTCCTCGATCAGGGCGCGCGAGGCTTTGTCTGCCTCGCGCGACAGGCGGCCATGTTCGCGTCCCAGTTCGCCCATCTTGCGGCCCATTTCGGCAAGCGGCCTGGATGCTTCAGCGATGCGGGCGTGCATGGCTGCCATTGGTGCCTGGCGGGCGGCCAGCGCGGCGTGGCGGGCGGCGATCTCACTGCCTTGGCGCGCCATTTCCGCCGACAGCGGTTCCAGCTGCTTGCGCAGTTCTTCGAGGTCGATTTCGATCCGGGCACGGGTCTGGTCGTCGGCCATCTCCAGCTTGCGGCTGGCTTTTTCCATGGCGCGGCCAATGCGTTCCTGCTGGCGTGCGGAGCGTTCCAGCTTGCGCTCCAGTTCACGCTCGATGGCTTGCTGTTCCTTGCTGCCCATCGCGGCTTCGACTTCTTTCGCGATCTGGTCGCTCATGGCGTCCAGTTGCTTGCCTTGGGCATCCATCAGCTTGCCCTGCTCGTCCATGATCTTGCCGTGGGCTTCGGCCGGCTTCCACAGTTCGCGCACTTTGCCAAGCAGGGCCGGGTCCTGGATGACGTAGGACTTGCCGTCCTTGCGGACGTAAATGAACTCGCCCTTGGTGTCCTGGCGCAGGCGTTTCAGCGTCGCCAGGTCGCCGGGGGCGCCGTGGAAGCCGTTCACCGACAGGTGCTTGTCGTTGTCGCGCACATAGGCGTAGGCACTGCGGCTGTCGTCGTCGATCGTAATGTAGCTGCTGCTTTCGATCTCGCGCAACTCCTTGGGCAGCTTCGGCGGCTTCGGTGGCTTGGGCGGAGCAGGCACGGCGGCCATTGGTGCCGGCGGTGCGGGTGGGCCAGGT
>JBCNOX010000472.1:0-4554 GCA_039593645.1 Pseudoduganella sp. | reverse complement strand
AGCAGGAAGCGCAGAAAGTCACGCTTCCTGCTTGACCGTCTTCAGGAACACGCCGGCCGGCGTCTGCTTGACCAGTTCATCCATCAGGTACACCGGCTGGTTACGGTCGGCCTGCAAATCTTCTACCGCCTGCTGGCGCGCTTTCAGCGCGTCGATTTCTTCGCGCAGCGTGGAGATTTCCACGATCTTCTTGTCCAGTTCAACGATGGCGGCTTTCAGCACGTCGTTGCGCTGCGACTGGATCGACAGCGCACGTGCGTTGTAACCGCCCACCATCAGCACGATCGTTGCACCGGCGGCAGCACCCAGGCCCAGCAGGGCGTAGAAAGCCTTCTTGCGCAGTGCGCGTTTTTCCTCCCGGTGCGGGAGAAGGTTAATGCGTATCATCAGCCGAACCTCCGCATGGCAAGGCCGCAGGCCACCAGGTATGCCGGCGCATCGCTGCGCAGCGCCTGTTCACGCACGCCGGACGCCAGCTGCATGCCCTTGAACGGCGAAATGACGGCGCTGGAAATACGGGTGCGGCTGGCGATCATGTCCAGCAAACCGGGCAACACGGCGCAGCCGCCTGCCAGGAAGATCTGGTCGATCTTGGTAAATGGCGTCGAGGTGAAGAAGAACTGGATCGCGCGCGTAACTTCCAGCGCAGCGCCTTCCAGCCACGGCGCAAGCACGTCGGACTGGTAGTTCTCCGGCAGGTCGCCGGCCTTCTTGCGCGCTTCGGCTTCTTCGAACGCCAGGCCGTAGGAACGCACGATATCCTGGGTCAGCGAATTGCCGCCGAAAGGCTGCTCGCGTTCATAGATCGTGGCGCCATCGAGCATCACCGAAATCTGGGTCGACACCGCGCCGATCTGGAACAGCGCGATCACCTGGCCAGCGCCGCCATTCGGCATCTGGGCGGTGACGTGGTCCAGGGCGGCACGCGCGGCGTAGGACTCGACGTCCACCACCGATGCTTTCATGCCGGCTTCTTCGGCGATCGCCACGCGGTCGACGACTTTCTCGCGGCGGGCCGCAGCCAGCATGACCTCGATGTCGTCAACCGAATTGGCAACCGGGCCGATCACGTCGAAGTCCAGGCTCACCTCGTCGAGTGCGAACGGGATGTACTGGGCAGCTTCGGACTCGACCTGCAATTCCAGCTGCTGTTCCGACAAACCTGCCGGCAGCACGATTTTCTTGGTAATTACGGAAGCAGGCGGCATGCCCAGCGCGACATGTTTGGCGCGCGTGCCGCTTTTCTTGACCAGGCGGCGCACCGCCTCGACCACTTGCTCCATATTTTCAATATTGCCGTCGGCGACAGCGCCGCGCGGCAGGGGCTCCGAGGCGCACCGTTCGAGACGCATGCCGTCCTTGCCCGCATCGGACAATTCCACCAAACGCACACTCGAGGTGCTGATATCTAAGCCGACCAGCGGGGCCTGGGCGCCGCCAAACAGGGCTTTCAGGTCCAATGACATGGATGCACTCCTGACAACTCCATAGACATTTACATATCCAAATTCGTTTAAAAACCCGTGTTTAGACCGCAAACATGAGACAGTACATTAGATGCTAGCAACATTGTCTGCGCCATGTAAAGGTATTTCTCCAGTGCACCATTAATGTTTTGTGAGGGATTTGCCACACCCAATGTTGCAATTAATGGCATATCAATAAACTAAGTTGCCTTGTTGCTCACAATCAATATTTCCGGATATCACGTGCGCTCAGGCCGCCAGGCCCTCATTTATAATGCCTTGCATAAAACCTACTGAAGCTGCGTATGACTGCAAACAACCACGAGACCACGGCAAAAAAATCGCCGAAGGGTTTTCTGCTGATGGCCCTGATTTCCTTGCTGGGCCTGATCCTGGCCGGCGTGCTGCTGGTGGTGTTCGGCCTGGCCCTGGCCTACCCCAACCTGCCCTCGCTCGATACCATTACTGACTACCGGCCGAAAATGCCGCTGCGTATTTACTCGGCCGACAATGTGCTGATCGGCGAGTTCGGCGAAGAGCGCCGCAACCTGGTGCATATCAAGGACATCCCCGATGTCATGAAGAAGGCAGTGCTGGCCATTGAAGACAGCAACTTCTATGAACACGGCGGCGTCGACTACTGGGGCATCCTGCGCGCCGCTGTGCATAACGCAACCGGCGGCGCCCGCCAGGGGGCATCCACCATTACGCAACAGGTAGCGCGCAACTTCTTCCTCTCCAGCGAGCAGACGTTCAAGCGCAAGGCCTATGAAGCGCTGCTGGCCTGGAAGATCGAGCAGAACCTGACCAAGGACCAGATCCTGGAGGTCTACATGAACCAGATCTACCTGGGGCAGCGGGCCTACGGCTTTTCTTCGGCCGCCCAAATCTATTTCGGCAAGAACCTGAAAGACATTAGCGTGGCGGAAGCAGCCATGCTGGCCGGCCTGCCAAAAGCGCCTTCGGCCTACAACCCGGTGGTCAACCCGAAGCGCGCCAAGGTGCGCCAGCAGTACATCCTGCAACGCATGGCCCAGCTTGGTTATATTACGCCCGCACAGTATGAGACGGCGAAGAATGAGCAGTTAAAAGTGAAAACAGACAGCAGCGCGTTTGGTGTTCATGCCGAATATGTTGCGGAAATGGCGCGCCAGCTGGTCTACGAGCAATTCAAGGAAGAGACTTACACGCGCGGCCTGAACGTCTTCACCACGATTACCAAGGCCGACCAGGATGCAGCCTACCTGGCCCTGCGCAGTGGTGTCATGGAATACGAGAAGCGCCACCCGTACCGCGGCCCGGAATCCTATGTCGACTTGCCGGCCAAGAAATCGGAAGCCGACGAAATCATCGAAACCGAACTGGCCGAGCATCCGGACAGCGACAATATCGTCGCTGCCATGGTATTGAGCGCCGCTGCCGACAAGGTGGTGGCAGTCACTGCCTCCGGCGAGGAAATCACCATCAAGGGCGCCGGCCTGGCCATGGGCAAGAGCTGGCTTTCGGACAAGAACCCGCCTAACAAGCGCATCCGCCGCGGCGCCGTGATCCGCGTCATGCAGGACGACAAGGACTGGCAGATCACCCAGATGCCGGAAGTGGAATCGGCCTTCGTCTCGGCCAGCACCGAAGATGGCGCGATCAAGGCCATGGTGGGCGGCTTCGACTACAACCGCAACAAGTTCAACCACGTGACCCAGGCCTGGCGCCAGCCGGGCTCCTCGTTCAAGCCTTTCATCTATTCAGCCTCGCTGGAACGCGGCCTGTCGCCCGGCACCATGATCAACGACGCCCCGATCTCGTTCGACGCCGGCCAGACCGGCGGCCAGGCCTGGGAGCCGAAGAACTACGACGGCAAGTATGAAGGTCCGATGACCATGCGCCGCGGCCTGACCAAGTCGAAGAACATGGTTTCGATCCGCATCCTGCACCGCATCGGCGCCAAGTACGGCCAGGAATACACCACCCGCTTCGGCTTCGACGCCGAGCGCAACCCGCCTTACCTGACGCTGGCCCTGGGCGCCGGCGGCGTGACGCCGATGCAGATGGCCGGCGCCTATGCGGTGTTCGCCAATGGCGGCTACAAGATCTCGCCCTACCTGATCGCCAAGGTCACCGACTCCAATGGCAAGGTACTGTCGCAGGCCAACCCCGACAAGGCTGGCGACGAAAAGAACCGCGTGATCGACGAACGCAACGCCTTCCTGATGGATTCGATGATGAAGGACGTGGTGCGCTTCGGTACCGCCACCCGCGCCCTGTCGCTGAAGCGCCCGGACATCGCAGGCAAGACCGGCACCACCAATGATTCGATCGACGCCTGGTTTGCCGGCTACCAGGCCAAGCTGGTGGGCATCGCCTGGATCGGCTTCGACCAGCCCAAGAACCTGGGCAACAAGGAAACCGGCGGCGGCCTGGCCCTGCCGATCTGGATCAGCTACATGGGCAAGGCACTGAAGAATATTCCGATTGAAGAAAGGCCGATTCCACAGGGCATCATTGCCCAGGATGGCGAGTACTACTATGCGGAGAATCCGCCGGGCGTGGGCATCGACAGCCTGGAAGGTGCGACGCGCGGTACGCCGGCGGAAGAGAAGCAGAAGGACGCCGTCAAGAACGAGCTGTTCTAACCCCGGCAGCTGCGTAGCAGTGTCTGACCCTGCGGGTCAGACACTGGTTTACCGGTTTCAAGGCGCCACCACCACCGGCGCCCCACCCTGCTCCGTGACAATCTCCGACAGCGCCGCAAACAGCTCCGTTCCCCGGCGCGTATCGACCCACTTGCCGTCCACCTGGCGATAATGGAAGCCCCCCGAGCGCGCCGCCACCCACAGCTCCTGCATCGGCGCCTGCGAGTTGATGATCACCTTCGATCCGTTCTCCACGAACTCGATCTCCAGCACATTCCCGCTGCGGCTGCACTCCACGTCCACCATATCCTGCTCGCACAGGCGGTCAAGGGAAGCCTCGATCGCATCCAGGGTCGCTTCGGCCAGGTCCAAAAATTCCGATTCGGTCATGCTACACTCCAAGATTCCTATCAAGCCCCTATTTTAATCGTGAAGTCCCCAATCGCACTTGCTGTCCT
>JBCNOX010000471.1:0-4557 GCA_039593645.1 Pseudoduganella sp. | reverse complement strand
CGCCCCCGCGCCGCGAGGGGCCGCCGCCGATCCGCTTCATCCTGACGGACGCCGCCTACCGCGTCCTGCTTGGCGGCGGCCAGTTCCGCTACGGCGAAGCGCTGCCGGAAAACCTGCGCAGCTCTGCGCGCGCGATCGTCGTAAAAAACCAGACCGTAGCCTACATGTCGTCCGAGGGCACGTTAGCCCCGACGCCGCAGGAACAGAAATACCTGGACGCCTTGTACCACTCACTGCTGTGGGGCATCGGCGCCGCAGCCGGCTTGGCGATCCTGCTTGGCGTGCTGCTAAGCCGTGGCCTGTCGCGCAGCTTGAGTGGCCTCACCAGGGCCGTCAAACGGATGCAGAAAGGCGAATTGCGGCAGGAAGTGCCGGTACAGGGCAGAGACGAAGTAGCGGCGCTGGCTAGCGCTTTCAATGCCATGAGCGCCCAGCTTGCGCAAAGCCACGAGGAGCTCAACACCTCGCACGCCACTATCCTGGAACAGGCGGAGCAACTGCGCGAGCTCAGTATCCGCGATGCCCTCACGCAACTCTATAATCGCCGCCATTTTGATGAACAGGCCAACACCTTGTTCAACCAGGCGGTGCGCCACAAGCGCCCGCTGGCGCTGGTGATCTGCGATATCGACCACTTCAAGAAGATCAACGATACGTACTCGCACGCCACCGGCGACACCGTATTGCGACATGTCGGCAATATTCTGCGCAAGCACATGCGCCTGTCCGACCTGGTGGCGCGCTACGGCGGCGAAGAATTCGTAATGGCCTTCCCTGAGACCGCCGGTCCTCAAGCTGTCGCCCTGTGCGACAAGTTGCGCACGCTGATCGAAGGTTTTCCGTGGCATGAGGTTCATCCGGACCTGAAGGTCACCATGAGCATGGGCGTGTACGCCGACATCGCAGCCGGCAGCGCGGAAACCATGCTGCAGAAAGCCGACGCGCTGCTCTATCGCGCCAAGGAATCCGGCCGCAACCGCGTTTGCTTCGCTTAACTAAAGGAGTTTTTCCCAGTGCGTTCTGTTTCAAGCTTCCTTTTCGCCGCTCTGGTCTGCCAGCAGGCTGTTGCTGCGCCGGATGTCGTGCCACTCGAATTCGTCAATGGCATTCCATTCATGAATGTCAGCGTCGGCGCAACATCTAGCCGCATGATGTTCGATTCGGGCGGAAAGCTGGGCATCTCACTCCCTGCCGCGACGATTTCCCAAGCGGGCTCCGTCAAAGTGCTCGATGAGAAAAAGAAGTTCCAGGACTTGCAGGGCAGGGTGTATGAAACGCAGCGGGTAATCGCGGAAAAAGTCATTGTGGGCTCCACCATGCTGGCGCCGGTGAATGGCCAGGTCCATTTGCAGTGGGGCGGTGCGCCGGAAGGCCCGGAAGCTGAATTGACCAAGGCGCGTGCCGGCGGTGCTATCGGCCTTGAGGCCTTCACGAACTTCCCGTTGATGTTCGACTACAAGCAGCGCACCTTGTCGATCCTCGATGCAGCCCAGACGGCCGAACTAGGGCCGCAGAAGTGGCGCATCCTGGACCTGAAGTACGGCGGTGAAGGGCCGATGGTAACCCTGACGGCGGAAGGCAAGCTGCTCAAGTTCGTGCTGGACACTGGCGCCCAGGTCAACCTGATCAAGTACGGTGCGGCATGCAATACCAACCAGGCGTGCGAACTGCGCGACATGAGCGGGGCGCTGAACCTGACCATGAAGATTCACCGCATCAAGCTCGATGGCGCTCCATTCGACGGCATCCTCGGTGCACCGTTCTTCCGCAGCCACCGTGTGGTGTTCGACGTCAAAGGCGGCAAATTGTATGTTGCGCCAAACGCCCCTTAATTACCGCATGGTTGAATGGTCGGAAGCCCGTGTATGGCGCGGGCTTTATTGCATTCAGGGGTGTATTCGGTGAATTCGCGGCAGGTCGAGGAACGATCGGCGTAGATGCTGCAGCCGACAGCCTTGCCGACCTCGCCCTCAAGCGCAATGCAGCGCACCGGCCGGGTTTCCGTGCCGCGCATGGCGGCACGGTGGGGCGTGATGGGGACTGTCAGGTGCGCGGGGACTGCTTCGCCCCAGTAGAAGGAAACCCTGAAACTGGCGCAGCATGCGCCGCAGCTTTGGCAGTGCGACATCCCATTCCTCAATCACCGTTTGCAACGTTGCGAACAATCGCTTCACTATGAACGATGATTTTATCCGCATCTGCCTGAAGCAGGCGGATGCGTCGCTGCACCAGTGGCCAGCCGGACCAGGCGACTTCCGGCTCGGCTACCGGCTCGCGCCGCAGTGGAGCGGCGGGCGGCGTGGCGCCGGTATGGCGCGACAGGGCAACCGACAGCGTGCGGCATACGGAAGCGTGGCTGGCGTCCAGCATGGCGTTCACCGCATCGCTCGGGATATCGCGTACGTGGCGGCGCAGGATTGCACGCAGGGCGGCAACGTGCGCCACCAGCAGGTAGTTCTGCACGATGAAAAGGTTGATGTCCTCGGCCGCGCGCTGCTTGCTCTCCGGCTCGTCCAGCATGCGCACCAGGGCGGTGCTCAGGGCAGCCAGGGAATCCATCAGCCGCTTGCGCTGGATGCGGTAGATGAAGTCATTGCGGTACTTGCCCTGCAACAGGTCGAAGCTGGCCTCCATATAGCTCAGGTTCACCGACAGCACTTGCCGGATCAGGTTCGGCAGCGACTGGTATTCCCAGTTCGCCAGCACGAAGCTGAACGCGGTCGCAATCGCAGCGCCGACAAAGGTGTCAACCAGGCGTTCGGAAATCAGGTTGCTGCTCGGCGCCACCAGGTACATCCACAACAGGATCATCACTGACACCGCAATCGCAGCGTAGCGGTAGCGCAGGTAGATGAAGGTTGGCGTGGCAATGGACGCCAGCACCAGCACCGCCAGGATTGCCGCAGTGTGGTTCATGAACTTCAGCACGACTGCGGTGATGATGCAGCCGATGATGGTGCCGACGATGCGGTCCGAGCGCCGCTGCTTGGTCATGCTGAAGCTGGGCTTCAGGATGATCACGATGGTCAGCACGATCCAGTAGCTGTGGGCCTTGTAGGGCAGCATGGCACCGATCGCCAGGCCGGCCGCAATGGCCATCGACACGCGCAGGGCGAAGCGGAAGATCGGCGAATCCATGCGGAAGTGCGACAGCATCAGCTGCAGTTCGTACTTCTGCTGCGACAGGAAAGGCTGCATGTCCATGTCGCGCCAGAATGGCGTGTCTTCATACACCTTCTGGCTCGACACATGCAGCTCGCCGATCATGCGGATGATGGCGGTGATCTTGTTGCGCTGGGCGCGCAGCACGGTGACGGCTTCGCGGCGCGGCTTGCCGGCGTCGAGGTCGTCCTGCAGGCCGGCGATCTGCTGTTCGAGGGCCATCAGTTCTGGCGTGTAGTCGACTTCCGGATAGGAGGCGCGCTTGCGGGTCACGGCGTAGGCCACCGACTCGATATCGCGCGCCGCCTTGTACGCCAGGTCGTGCAGCGTGCGCAGGGCAGGCGAATCGACCAGGTGGGTGCGCAGCGCCGCGTAGTCGGTGTGGGTGGCCAGCACCTGTTCGTACAGGTCCAGCATGCAGACGTGGATCTGCACCACCACCGCGTCCTTGCGGTTGTTGTGCGCGCGCAGGATCAGGTCGCGCGAAGCCTGCTGGCGGTCGGCCAGCAAGGCCTGGTGGCGAACCAGCTTGTTGAACTGCTCGGTCAGGTTGTAGCGCGTGTCGTAGAAATCGGCCTTGATGTCGATATAGGCCGCCAGCTCGAACAGCGCTTCCGCCAGCACCTGCTGCTTGATGCGGTGGCGCAGCACGTAGGCGACACCCATCGCATAGGCCAGATAGGCCAGGGCGCCGAACATGAACAGGCCGGCGTGCGCGAACGACTGTGCCGGCGTCAGCACATGTTCGGTCGACATGGTCATGATGAACAGCGTCGCCAGTTGCAGCGGCATCGACTTCTTGCCATAGACGACCATCATGCTGGCGAAGAAGCTCACCGCTACCAGCATGGCCATCAGCAGCCAGTAATATGGCCCGCACAGACTTATCAGCAGCGTGACGGCAGTGCATAGCAGCACCGAGGCCATCATCTCGTTGAACTTGTGGCGCAGTGGGCTTGGCATATCCATCAGCGCGGTGCACAGCGCGCCGATGCCGATCGACATCGCGGTATGCGTGTCGGTCAGCCACATGGCCAGCGCAATAATGCCCACCAGGCCGGCGCCGAAGCGCAGGCCCAGGTGGAAGTAGTGGCTGTAGAAGAAGGTGCGGGGGTCTAGTGCGTAGTGCATGGTCCTCTTACACAATCGACAGGACAGGGTAGCGGCGCCATTCAGGCTCGCGCTGTCGCTGGCAGTTGTGGAAGATGAAGTGCAGCACTGCGTCCCTGTCCTTTACCAGCGCCGGATTGGCGGCTTTCCAGCTTTCGAATTTGGCCTTGGTTTCCGGCTCGGTGGCCAGGATATCGGCAGCCAGGTCTTCGAACACGTAGTCGGAGATGTTTTCCTTGCGCTCCAGGACGGAGTTGAAGAAGCCCCAGCGGAAGAAGGAATCGT
>JBCNOX010000470.1:0-4563 GCA_039593645.1 Pseudoduganella sp. | reverse complement strand
GATGCTGGGGCCAGCAGGTGTTTCAGGGCGCGGGCGCCGCGGTTGCGCAGCAGCCAGGCGTCGCCGGGTTTGAACTGTAGTAAAGAGTCCATCGAAACCTCCCTAGGCTTTGAAGGAATTCTGAACCTTTTATCAAGACCTCGCAAGCCTCAGCCGGCGCCGACTATGCGATTGCGGCCGGCGCGCTTGGCCTGGTACAGGGCGTCGTCGCCGCGTTTCAGCACGTCTTCGCAGGAACCGTCCCCCGCGTGGAAGCAGGCCAGCCCGCCGCTGATGGTGACGGCGTCGCCGATCCGGCCCAGCGCCTGCAGGGTTTCGGCGATGCGCAGGCGCAGGCGTTCGGCAATTGGCGTGGCCTGCTCGCAGGTCGTATGTGGCATCAGGACCACGAATTCATCGCCGCCCAGGCGGGCCGGCGCATCGGTGGCGCGCAGTTCGCGCTGGCACACTTCGGCCGTGGTCTTGATCACGACGTCGCCGGCCAGGTGGCCATGCTCGTCGTTGACGCGCTTGAAGTGGTCGATATCGAAGATCAGCATGGCCATCGGGGTGGCGTAGCGCTCAAACGTATCGAAATGTTCGGCCAGCACGCTCATCAGCTTGCGGCGGTTCAGCAGGCCGGACAGCGAATCCACCTCGCTCAGCATGCGCAACTGGTCTTCCATTTCCTTGCGCGCCGTGATGTTGCTGGCAACCCACAGTACCGCATCTTCGCCGTCGACCTGGAAGTCCAGCGCCTGGATGCGGCCTTCAAACCACAAGCGATAACTGGGACCACTGCTGGGCAGGCCCTTGATATCGCCCCGTACCAGGCTGTATTCGACAATGTGCAGGGCGCGCCAGACCAGGGCGGTTTCGATCTCCTTCACGAACCAGGTGGCCTTGTCCGGCGTCAGCACGTCATGCACCGTTTTACCAATCAGGTGCGAACCGTCATGGTAATAGCGGACGTCGATGCCACCGAAGATGGCCATGTAGCGACCGCTGCGCGTCAGGATGAACGCAGGGTCGGGCAGGGCATTCAACAACGATGAGAGTTGATTGCCCGAGAAGAGTGTTTCATCGCGCATGTCCACGACAGTAGCCAGCCCCGGCCAATAACGCAAAAATTGTTAATAGGAAATTATTTATTTGTAACTATTTGAATTATTCGTGTTGCTCGACGAGCCATTCGAGCTGGCCGCTGGCCGCCTCGTTCAGCTGCGCCACCAGGCCGGGTGCGGCAGCCGCCGCGACGCGGAAGGCCAGCGTCACGCGCTGCTCGTGGCCCACCGCCAGCAGGGTGGCGCCGGCGCCGGCCAGTTCGCGCCGCAGCATGCCTTCCAGCGAATACGGCAGGGTGCAATGCAGTTCGGTATAGCGCACGATGGCGATTTTTTCCACTTGCAGCAGGGCCTGTGCCACGGCATCGGTATATGCCCGCACCAGGCCGCCGGCGCCAAGCTTGATGCCGCCGTAATAGCGCACCACGGCCGCCAGCACGCCTTCCAGGTCCTGGTGGCGCAGCACGTCCAGCATGGGGCGGCCGGCGGTGCCGCCCGGTTCGCCGTCGTCGACCGCCGCCGACTGGCCGCCAGCCAGCAGGGCCCAGCACACGTGGGCGGCGTCGGGATGCCCGGCGCGCAGGCGTGCGACGAAAGCCTGCGCTTCGGCGCGGTCGGCCACCGGGGCGACAAAACCGAGAAAACGGCTCTTCTTAACAATTAAATCGCTAGTCGCGAGAGATATAATGGTTTGTGGCATGGGGCCAACATGATACAGCTTTGCTGAACTGTTAACGTCCGGCATCCCTTACAATGCTGTTGCAATTTGTTTAACTTGGTCTACGTGGCGACGTTCGTGGCAACTTACCGGATCAAAACCCTTGGCGTACAGAGCGGCTTCCTGCAGGAGCGGGTCGAGGCACGCCTGATGCTTTTGTTCCGCCGCCCGCTGGAGGCGGTGCGTCCGATCGCCGTTGGCAATGGCGCGATCGTGAAGAAGGGCGTTGACTGGGCCATGGCCGAGCGCTTCCGCGATGCCCTGATGACTTGCGGAATCCGCTGCGAAGTCGAAGAGGAGAAAGCGCCGCCCCCGCGCGCGACACTGGCCGAATACGCAGCGCAGCTGCAGGCCCACCTGGAACTGCTTGATCCGGGCCGGCGCTGGACTTTCATGGCGGACGAAGGCGAGCTGTTTGGCGTGCCCGGTCCAGAATCGCCCTATCCACTGGAATTGCTGGTGCCGCTGGAGAGCATGTACCAGGAGTGGCTCTCCGTTTCGCTGGCCGCCAGCGAGGATCTGCTGCGCCACACGGCCGGCATGGTCCTGATGGGCAATACGCCTGGGATGGTGGAGGAGGCCAAGCGCCACCTGCTGCCGATCGTGCGCAACAGCGCGGAACGCGGGCAAGCCATGCTGGCAGCGGCGCGCGGCTATTCGCCCTTGCTGTTCCGGCCGATCTGCGAAGGACTGGAAATGGGTCTGGCCTTCCACCGGGGCACCGTTGTGCACCGCGTGGCGCGCGCCCACCTCGAGGCCTGGGATATGACGGAAGATGCCGCCTTCGAAGCGGCTTTCGCCAACTTGCGTGCACGCTCCACCGCGCCACTGCTGCCATCGCCGCAGGGGGTGTTTGGCGGCGGCTGGGACGATGGCTACGACTCGTCGCGCATGCTGCTGCCCGAGCTGATCGATGCCGCGGTGCCCGATGGCCGCCCGGTCGTGATGGTGCCGACGCGCGGCATGCTGATGGTGTGCAGCGACAAGAATGAAGTGGCGATGGATGCCATGCTGAAGGCGGCGGTTTCCGCCATGCGCGAAGAAAAGATGGTCATGCCGCGCCTGCTGCGCCTGGTGGATGGCCGCTGGCAGATCTTTGTTCCACCAAGCCTGGCACGGCGCCTGAACAGCTTGGCCAAGTACGTGGAAGGCAATGATTACCGTCTGCAGAAAGAGCTGCTGAAAGCGCACGAATGGGCCAGCGGCCGCAATCGCTGCGTGGTGACCTACCTGGTCGGCAAGCTTGGCCCGGAGCAAGTCCGCACCAGTGCCTGCACCTGGACGCGCGACATGCCAAGCCTGCTGCCCAAGACGGACCTGCTGTACTTCGCCGATCCATCCAGCCTCGACCCGCCGATCACCGTTACCTGGGAAGCCGCCATGCCGGTGGTGGGTGCACTGATGCAGCGTACCGACGATTACCCGCCGCGCTACTATGTCGAAGGCTTCCCGAACGAGGTGCAGCTGGCGCAACTGTCGGATATCGCCGCTGCCGCAAGGCGCGAAGCAAAGGCCAGGGCGCAGGCCGCCGCCCAGGCGGCGCAAGCCGCTCTCGCGGCGCAGAATACCCGTCCAACGCTGGATTCCAGCCGCATGCAAACCGTGGCAGCGGTGCTGAACCGTCCGGTCGGCGAAGTGCTGCGCAGCGCGCTTGGCCGCAAGGCGGGCGCCAAGCCTGCGCATGCTCGATAACAATGCCCTGGTGGCCGCGGCCACCCCCGTCTTCCTCGTCATGATCGCGGCCGAAGCCTGGCTCGCACGCCGGCGCCGCGTGAAGGCTTATTCACTGGCCGACAGCCTGACCAGCATGGGCTGCGGCATCTGGACCGTGACGCTGGAAGTGTTCACCAAGTCCGCCATGCTGCTGGCCTATGGCTGGGTGTTCAGCCACCTGGCGCTGTGGGAATCGGCGCCGGCTTCGGCATGGACCTGGATCTGGTCGTTCGTGGCTTTCGACTTTGTCTATTACTGGGCGCATCGCTGGTCGCACGAGTTCAACTTCCTGTGGGCGGTGCATTCGCCGCATCACCAGAGCGAAGAATTCAACTTCACCACGGCGCTGCGCCAGGGCGCCTTCCAGGACGTATTCCATGCGCCGCTGTTCATGGTGCTGGCGTTGCTTGGCTGCCCGCCGGGCGTGTTCATCATCCAGCTTACGTTGAGCAAGTTCTACCAGTTCTGGATACACACCCGGCTGATAGGACGCGTGCCGCTGATCGAAGGCATCCTCAACACGCCAAGTGCGCACCGTGTGCACCACGCGGTCAACGATGTCTACCTGGACCGCAACTACGCAGCCACGCTGATGATCTGGGATCGCCTGTTCGGCACCTATATCGAAGAAGGCGAGGAGTGCGTGTACGGCGTGCGCAAGGGCGGGCCGGGCTGGAACGCGGTGCGGGCGCAATTCGCCTGGCCGGCCGTGATGTGGCAGGACGCGCTGCGCACGGCGCGCTGGCGCGACAAGCTGTCGCTGTGGTTCCGCCATACCGGCTGGCGTCCAGCCGATGTCGCGGCTGCCGATCCGTGGCCGGCCTTCGTGCTGCCGGCGAGCCGCCTGTACACCGCCACACGCGCATCAGCCGGCGGAGCACGCTGGACTATTGCTGCGATCCTGGCGTTCATTGCCGCTGTGGTCATGCAGAACCAGTTGATTACACATGCTGCCGCGCTGACGCTTACGGCGCGGCTGGCGCTGGTCGGCGCGGTTACTGCGGCGCTGCTGCTGGTGGCGTACTGCCTGCAGCCTGCTGCGCCTTCTGCCGCCAGCGCACCAGCCAGAACACCGGCAGGCTGACTGCG
>JBCNOX010000047.1:0-16784 GCA_039593645.1 Pseudoduganella sp. | reverse complement strand
TTGTTGACGAATCGTCAATGCGCCGCGGCCGCCAGACCGCCAACGCGCTGTTCGGCAATGCCGCTTCGGTGCTGGTGGGCGATTTCCTGTACTCGCGCGCCTTCCAGATGATGGTGTCGCTGGATTCGATGCGCGTGATGCAGATCCTGTCCGATGCGACCAATGTGATCGCCGAGGGCGAGGTGCTGCAGTTGCTGAATATGCACGATCCGGACGTGACCGAGGAAAGCTACCTGCAGGTGATCCGCTCCAAGACCGCCAAGCTGTTCGAAGCGGCTGCGGAGCTGGGCGCGCTGGTCGCCGGTGCGTCGGACGCCGACATCGCCGCAGCGGGCGAATACGGCCGCTCGCTGGGCACCGCCTTCCAGCTGATCGACGACGTGCTGGATTACGCCGGCGACGCGGAGGAAATCGGCAAGAACGTGGGCGACGACCTGCGCGAAGGCAAACCTACCTTGCCGCTAATCTGGCTGATGGAAAACGGCACCGAAGAACAGCGCGCCCTGGTCCGCTCCTGCATCGAAAACGGCGACGAGCAGCACTTCGACACCATCCTGGCCGCCATCACCAACAGCGGCGCCCTGGATTACACCCGCCGCGCCGCCGAAGTGGCCGCGCAGCGCGCGATCGATGCGATTGCCGGCATGCCGGATGGGGTCTACAAGCAGTCCTTGCTGCAGCTGGCCCGCTTCTCCGTGGATCGCAGCCACTAAAGAACAAGGCGCCAGACAATCTGGCGCCTTTTTATCCCCGCTCGGTTTCCAGTGCGCGCAGCATCGCCACCCGCTTCCGCGTGAAGTAAGTCTTCCACGAATGTGGCGCTACGGACGGATAGCGCACCTTTCCAAAGGCCACCCAGGCATCGCGATAAGCTAGCCAGCTGCGCTGCGCCTTCTGGATTTCTTCGAACACGATCGCGCCCACGTAGGCAGGATCTTTCTGCACTTTCAAACGCTGATAGACCTGGTTCAGCTCAAGGTCGGCACGGGCGAATTCATCCAGCGAAAACGAAGGCAGCTTGCCCGCCTCGAACTCCTGCAGCGATAGCAGGAAGTCGTCCTCCAGGAGGCGCGCCTCCTCGCGGACGAAGGCAACTCGGGCGGTACCGGACACGTCCACCTCGCCATGGCTACGGGCATCGACAAAGGCCGCCGCCCGTTTCCGCAGCTGCTGCAAGGCCGCCTTTTCCGCGTCGCTCCAGCGCGTCGCCAGGCGTTCGATCTTCTCATCGCGCTCCTGCGCTGCCAATGCAGTCGCGATAGTGGCGCATCTTCCGGCAAGCGAGCCGCTGGTCGCGTCATCGCAAATATCGATCTTCGGCGACGGCCCCTCTTTCCCCGTCTGCATGCGCGCCAGGTGCTCCAGCCGTCCCGAAGTCTCCATCGGGGCGGACGGGGCGCGGCAGGCTGCCATCTTCGCTACCGCATAGTTACGCGGCACGCCAAGCCCGTTCGCGTACAGCATCATCAGGACGTCGTGGTTATCCTTGGCAAAGGCACAGTGGCGCGCCTTCACGTAGTCGAAGTGCACGCCGATGCCGTAATACAGGTTGTCCGGGTTACAGTCCTTCATGGCCTCCGCCTGCTCCGCGGTCGGGCGATGCGGGAAGGGATAAGTTGCCAGCAGGTGCCGCTCGCACTCCTCGGTACCCGCGTGGGCGCTCGCGGCCAGCGCAAGCAGGGTTATTGTGAGCGGTTTGCGCACAGGAGGGATCACTTACAGGATCTCTTTAACCAATTCAGGCGGGCGGCACAGGCGTACGCCCTTGTCCGTCACCACAAAAGGACGGTTGATCAGCTCAGGATGCGCCATCATCGCGTCGATCAGCTTGTCCTCCGACAGCGATTCGTCCGCCAGGCCAAGCTGTTCATACAGCTCGCCCTTGTTACGCATGGCGCCACGCGCCGTCAGGCCAGCACGCGCGACCAGGTCGACCAGCACCTCGCGCGATGGCGGCGCCTTCAGGTATTCGACGATTTCCGGCTCGATGCCCGCCTCGCGGATCAGCGCCAGCGCGCCGCGCGAATTGCTGCACGAGTTGTTGTGATAGATGGTGATTCCCATGATGCAGGTGAAGTTAATTCAAAGCCGCACTATAGCACCGGCAAAGGAGTTGATAAATCCACAAAGTTATGTGTAGAATTAACTCACACCAGTCGGGGTGTAGCTTAGCCCGGTAGAGCGCTACGTTCGGGACGTAGAGGCCGGAGGTTCGAATCCTCTCACCCCGACCACAGATCTTCCCAACTTCGGCCCCTCGCCGATGCGAGTATTTCCCCTTGCCGCTGGATTGCAAATATATTACGATCCTTGCCGAGAAGGCTTAGGACGGGCTTCCTTCTAACCTCTGATTCAGTTCGTCCGCTTCCCTTCTCCCCGAATTCCATGACCTTCGCTGCCTCCCACGCTATCCTCCTGCGCAGGCAAGGCCTGCTGTTTGTCGAAGCAGGCAATGCATCCCTCCCCAGCAATTTTCTGGACGCTTTCGAGATCAATCTTGCGAAGCTGGGGTATGCGATTTCCACGAGGCTGCGCCAGCGCCTGCAGACAATTTCCACCGAAGCATTGACCATCCTTCAGGCCCAGGCCTGGAACGTTCTGGCGGAGAAGCTGGGAGGGCATCGCGTGCACGTGCCGCTTTACCGGAAATTCCCGGAAGATGTTCCAGCGGATACCTTCGGATTGTGGCAGCAACGGGTCCTGTCCCACTTCATGCAGGTGGAAGGCCAGCCTTGCCTGCATTGCGGGCTAACGGGAACCACTCACGTACTGAATCCATGCATGCACGTGGTGTGCGACCAATGCTTTGACGGCAGTAATTATTCGGCGTGTCCAATCTGCGAACGACAGGTGGACCGCCAATCCGCCTTCTTCAAGCCAGCACCGGCCCGGGACATGCCAAAGGAAAAGGTCACACTCAAGTTGCTGGACCTTGGCACATCTGCCGAGCAGGCCGCACGACAGTTGTTCGTGAGTTTTTGCCAGCGTACACAGGCCATGTCGCCGGTAGACGTTGCGGACTTGTCGGCAATCGTCACGGAGTATGGGCCCCCAATCCTGTCGTCGCTGCCGGCTGCAATTCCAGTACGCGAAAACATCGCGCATGTTTTCGGCACTCTGCTGCGCCATTGCGGTTCCGCCTTGGTTATGCCGGCCGCGGCGCCCTATATGAATACCGCAACCGATGTATTACGTTTGGTTGCCAGCTATTCCGGAGCGGATCCGGGCCTGCTGCCGCAGACCGTCTCGCAGGAACTTCCTGTCGCAGACGCAAGAAAAAAGAAGCAGTATCGTGGGATGTTCATTCACAGCTACTACGATCGGATCTCTTCGGTCAGGGTGCAGGTGGAAGTCTACCGCTTCAAGGTGGCCAAGCTTGGCCGTCCACTCCGACGGGCCTTGCTGGAGTTCATGGAAAGCCTGTCCCCGGAATCGATGACCGACGACATGCTGCGCCATCGCTCGTATTGGGTCTGGCTCGGCGAGTTCCTGCACCCCGCTGAATACAGGCATCGCTTTCCAAATGTGGCGAGCGCCTTCGAGATCGTCCGGCGTAAGGCGCCGGATGGCAGCCGCGCGCCTGCTTGGCTGACATACTACGGCAAGCTGGAGGCGGCGATCAACCTCAGTGACGCCAACGGCATGACCGCCCTGCTCTTGCAACGGCCGGGCGAACTGGCGAGGCGGTTTGACCATGCGCTGCGCATTGCGGGCGATGACATGACGGCTGTCGAAGCGCTACTGGCTGGTTTCGCGCGCTGTGCGCCAAAGTTTTCCACTCCTGTCCTGCTAACGCTGTACGCTTTGCTGCCGACGCGAGGAAAGCAAGCCAGGTCGCGCGTCTATTGGCCAAAAGGTTCCGTCGTCAATGGCATATTTGCGCGCGACAGGCGTCCGGTCCTTGCTGCGGAAGCAATCCGGCGCGCTCTCTCGGTCGTCGAAAAGGAACTGCTTGTGCGCTTTGAAGGCAAGCCAGGCGTTGGCGATTTCGTCATCGACGAAGCACTGAAGACCATCATGGTTCCGTTCAATGAACGGACCGCATCGCCGGCTGCAATCCAATTGCCACGCGGATCGACCGTTGCGATCGCGCCCGAAAAAACAATCCGTCTGTTTCTTCATTGGTGCGAACCTGAGAAGGCGCACTTCGACACCGACCTGGACCTGTCGATCGGATTCTATGACGCGAATTGGCAATACGTCGGCGTTTGTTCCTATTACCAGCGCGTCCTCCAGGGCCAGTTCGGCCAGATTGCGGTCAGCGCCGGCGATTTGACCAGTGCTCCCTACCCCAATGGTGCTTCGGAATTTATCGACCTGGATTGTGGGATGGCGGAAAAGCACGGCATCCGCTATGCAGTGGCAGTGGTGAACAATTATTCCGGCCAAGCCTTCGAACAGCTGGAGCACGCCTTTGTCGGCATGATGCTGCGCAGTGATACCAAAGGCCAGCATTTCGACCCACGCACGGTCGAAATGAAATTCAATCTTCAGGGTGCCGATGGCATCTTCATGCCCATGGTCATAGACCTGGAGACAAAATCATTGCACTGGCTGGATGTCTATTCGCGCGGGAAGCTGGAATTCAATAACGTCGCAAGCTCCAACAATGCAATTACCGGAATCTGCCCGACGATGATTGAATATTTTGCCAGCGGCGTCCGCGCTAATATGTTCGATCTCCCTTTACTGCATGCGGCGGCACGCGCGCATCGCGTGCTGATTCGCGGGGAGAAGAATATCGTGATCGAGCGCCTTGCCGGAGAGTCAAGCATTCAATTCCTGCAACGCTTGCGCGCTAATGAAGGTTCAGGAGCAGCGGCTTTCGACGTGCGCCAGAACGTTCAGGTGATGGCCGCATTGCTAAATGGTGACATGGCCCTGCCGCCGGATGCATTGGCTTACGTATTAAAGCCCGGTGCCTTGACGGGCACAATGTCTGCGAGCGATTTCCTGTCCTGATAAATTGGAAGCGTTTCCTGCCTCCCCCGCTATTTTTGTGCTATTTTCCAGTAATTCGCCGTAAGTATCACGTTGTAAGAATCGGTTTCCCCGCTGTGCCCCACAGTTTGGAAGGTTCGAGCTATGAATACGCTGGCAGCACGTCTTGTCTCCTTTGCCGTCCTCGCGGCATTCCTCGCCGGTTGCGGCGCCAAGGACGATCCATCCAAACAGGCCGGGCAGCCACCCGCAGTTTCAGTGGCGCCGGTCGTCAAGCGGCAAGTCCAGGAGTTCGACGAATTTACGGGCCGCCTGGAGGCACCGCATACCGTCGACGTCCGGGCGCGCGTCACGGGCAACCTGGTCAAGGTGCACTTCAAAGAGGGGCAGGTCGTCAAGAAAGGCCAACCGCTCTTCACCATCGATCCCCGCCCCTATGCAGCGGAAGTGGCGCGCGCCGAGGCGCAGTTGCAGTCTGCGCGCACCCAGTTCGAATTGAACAAATCGGAATTCGCGCGGGCGGAAAAACTGGTCGCCGTTCGCGGGGTCAGCCAGCAGGAACTGGACCAGCTTCGCGCGGCCGTCGCCAATTCACAGTCGTCGATACGTGCCGGCGAAGCGGCCCTCACCCAGGCGTGCTTGAACCTGGAGTTCACCAACATCACCTCGCCGGTGGACGGCCGTACGTCGCGCGCCAATGTCACCGAAGGCAACCTGGTGAATGCCGGCGATCCGGTACTGACGACCGTCGTCTCGACCGACAAGGTCTATGCCTACTTCGACGCCAGCGAGGCGCTCTACCTCAAATACATGCGCGCCGCGCGCGAAGGCACGCGCGCGTCCTCGCGCGACACGCCTAACGTCATCTACCTTGGCCTGGCGAATGAGCAAGGCTTCCCTCACGAAGGCAAGATGGACTTCGTGGACAACCGGCTGAATCCCGCCACTGCATCGCTGCGCGGGCGAGCGGTGTTCGAGAACAAGGACGGCTTGTTCACGCCTGGCCTGTTCGCACGCCTGAAGCTGGTCGGAAGCGGCAAATACATGGCCACGGTCGTTACGGACCGCGCGCTGACCACCGACCAGACACGCAAGGTCGTGCTGGTCGTCGGCAAGAACAATATCGTTGAACAGCGCGAGGTCAAACCTGGCGCACTGATCGACGGCATGCGCGTGGTTGAAGGCGTGAAGGAAGGTGAACTGGTTATCGTCGACGGCTTGCTGCGCGCCTTCCCCGGCGCACCAGTCACGCCGCAAGTGCTGAAAGTAAATGAGCAAGGCATGCCCATCCCCGCCCCGCCGCCCGGAGCTCCTGCACCGGCCAAGGGTTGAGGAGGAGCCATGGACTTCTCAAAACACTTCATTGAGCACCCGCGCCTCGCTACCGTCATTTCGATCTTCATTTTCCTGACCGGGCTGCTGGCGATCTTCCAATTGCCGATCTCGGAATACCCGGAAGTGGCGCCGCCACAGGTCGTAGTGCGGGCGCAGTTCCCAGGCGCCAATCCGCGAGTGATTGCGGAGACGGTGGCTGCGCCGCTCGAGGAACAGATCAATGGACTGGAGAATGTGCTGTATTTCCAGAGCCAGGCCACGGCCGATGGCAGCATGAGCATCACGGTCACGTTCAAGATCGGTACGGTGCCGGAGCAGGCTGAAACGGCGGTCCAGAACCGGATCAACCGCGCCCTCCCCCGCCTGCCCGATATCGTTCGCCAGATCGGCGTAACGACTGAGAAGCAGTCCTCCAGCCTGACCATGGTGGTGCACATGGTCAGCCCGGACAACAGCCACGACACGCTATACCTGCGCAACTATGCCAACCTGTACGTACGCGATGAGTTGCTGCGCATTCCCGGCATGGGTTCGGTGCTGTTCTTCGGTGGCGGTGATTATGCGATGCGCATCTGGCTTGATCCGCAGAAGCTGGCTTCGCGCAGCATGACGGCGGGCGATGTGATACAGGCGATTCGTGAACAGAATGCGCAAGTGGCGGCAGGGGTGGTCGGCTCGCCGCCGGCGGTGAACAACACGGAATTCCAGCTGGCGGTCAACGCACAGGGGCGGCTGGTCAAGGAAGAGGATTTTGCCGACATCATCGTCCGCAGCGATACGCGCACCGGCGCCGTCGTGAGGATCAAGGATGTTGGGCGCGTCGAAATGAGCGCCAGTACCTTTGCCTTGCGCAGCCTGTTGAACAACAAGGAAGCCGTGGCGATCGGTGTTTTCCAGGCCCCCGGTTCCAACTCGCTGGCGCTGTCGGACAACGTGCGCGAGACCATGGCCAGGTTGAAGAAAGGCTTCCCGCAGGGCGTCGACTACGACATCGTCTACGACCCAACGCGCTTCGTGCAGACCTCGATTGAAAAGGTGGTGCACACCCTGGTCGAAGCAATCCTTCTGGTGGTGCTGGTGGTGATCATCTTCCTCCAGACCTGGCGTGCCTCGGTGATCCCGCTGCTGGCGGTGCCGGTGTCGATCGTGGGTACTTTCGGCGTCCTGCTATTGCTCGGCTATTCGATCAATACGCTGACCCTGTTTGGGCTGGTGCTGGCGATCGGTATTGTTGTCGACGATGCGATTGTGGTGGTGGAGAACGTCGAACGCAATATCGCGGACGGCCTGACGCCGCACGCGGCAACCCACAAGGCCATGAGCGAGGTCAGTGGGCCTATCGTGGCGATTGCGCTGGTGCTGTGCGCCGTCTTCATCCCGCTGACCTTTGTGCCGGGCCTGTCCGGCCAGTTCTACAAACAGTTCGCGGTCACCATTGCGATTTCCACCGTCATCTCGGCGATCAACTCATTGACCTTGTCGCCAGCGCTGGCTGCCCTGCTCCTGCGGCCGCATGACGCGCCGAAGGACACGGTAATGATCTGGATGGACAAGCTGTTCGGGCGGTTCTTCCATTGGTTTAACTGCTTCTTCCAGCGCCAGAGCAAAAAGTACAGCCGCGGTGTGGACGGCATCCTGAAGCGCAAGTCAGCGGCGCTGGTCGTGTATGGGGTTCTGCTGGCCCTGACCGCATTGCTGTTCGGCGCCATACCCAGCGGCTTTGTGCCGGCGCCCGACAAGCAATACCTGATTGGCGTGGCCCAGCTGCCGGCCGGCGCCACGCTGGACCGCACCGAAAAGGTAATCAGGGAAATGAGCGATATTGCGCTTAAAGTGCCGGGTATTCGCGATTCGATCGGTTTCCCCGGTCTTTCGATTGCCGGCTTCTCGGCAGCGCCGAACGAGGGCATCGTGTTCTTTGGCCTGACGCCGTTCGAGGAGCGAACGTCCGCCGCTTTATCGAAAGACGCCATCCTGGGCAAGGTGAATGGCGCCATGCAGCAGTTGCAAGGCGCCCGTATCTTCGTGGTACCGCCACCAGCCGTTGAAGGCCTGGGTGCGGCGGGCGGTTTCAAGCTGATGGTGCAGGACCGCAGCAGCCAGGGCGAGCAGGCGCTGTATGGCAGCGTGTGGGGCATCCTGGGGCCGATTTACGGCAACCCCAAGTCCACCATCGCCACGCCCTACTCCACCTATGACATCAACGTGCCGCAGCTGTTCGCCGACGTGGACCGGACCAAGGCAAAGCAGATGGGTGTTCCGCTGCAGTCGATTTACGATACGCTGCAGATCAACCTGGGTTCCCTGTACGTGAATGACTTCACCCGCTTCGGCAAGACTTACCAGGTGGTGGTGCAGGCTGACGCCCCCTATCGCGCCAATGCCGACAATATCGCCCGTCTTGAAACGCGCAACGATGCGGGACAGATGGTGCAGCTCGGCGCCCTGATGCAGATCCAGCCGACGTTCGGGCCCACGCGGGTTACCCGCTACAACGGCTTCCCGGCCGCCGACCTCAATGGTGCGGCCAAGCCGGGATTTTCCAGCGGCCAGGCAGAGGCGGAAATCGAAAAACTGGTCAAAAGCCTGCCGCGCGGCATGGGTTTCGAATGGACTGACCTGACCTACCAGGACCGCCTGACGCGCGACGTGACCCTGCCGGTACTCGGCGTGAAGATCCCCACGCTGGGAGCAGTCCTGTTCCTGTCGGTCGTGCTGGTGGTGCTGGTGCTGACGGCTCAATACGAAAGCTGGAGCCTGCCGCTGGCGATCATCCTGATCGTTCCGATGTGCATACTGTGCGCGCTGTTTGGGGTCTGGCTGTCGCACTTGCCGCCTTTCCGGCAAACCGGGGACCTGAATATCTTCACACAGGTGGCCCTGGTGGTGCTGGTCGGCCTGGCCTGCAAGAACGCCATCCTGATCGTGGAATTCGCCAAGGAACTGGAAGAACGCGGCATGCCGATGATCGACGCGGTGCTGGAGGCTTGCCACCTGCGCCTGCGTCCAATCCTGATGACCTCCATCGCATTCTGCGCCGGCGTGATTCCGCTCATATTGGGCAGCGGCGCGGGCAGCGAGATGCGCCGGGCGATGGGGATTGCGGTCTTCTCCGGCATGGTTGGCGTGACTTTCTTCGGCATCTTCCTGACACCGGTGTTCTACAGCTTGGTGCGCAAGAGCACGGCGAAGCGCCGGGAACATGCGGCTGAAGTACGCCGTGCAATCGATGCGGCCGCCCACCCCTTCCATGCCGGCATCGACGATGCCAACCCGCCGCCGGAGGGGAAATCATGAAAAGCGCCCCAGCCTTGTTTGCAGCGATCCTTCTTGCCGCCTGCTCCCATGCGCCGCAACTGGCACGCTACCAGCCGCCGGCGCAGGCGGGCTTTGTCAATGCTCCGGAACAGTCGGTCAACAGCGAGCCGGTGGCCGAATTCTGGCGCCGTTTCGAAGACGAACAGCTTTCTTCGCTGGTGCAGCGCGCACTGAAGGCCAACACCGATGTCCGTAGCGCGGCTGCCAGCCTGGCCGAGTCGCGGGCCATCGGGAGGTTTGCGGATGCCGACCTGTGGCCGACCGTGAACCTGAATGCCGGTGCGGCACGCGTGCGGGCCAAGGACAGCAATGGCGTGCCCAAGACCGATAACGCCTATTCGGTCCGCCTGGATGTGCTGTGGGAGGTCGACGTGTTCGGCCGCCTGAGCGATGCAAGGCGCGCGGCGCAGGCCGGCGTCATGGCTGGCGAAGCGGGCTATCGGGCCGCCCAGCTAAGCGTTGCGGCCGAAGTTGCGCGCAACTATTTCAACCTGCGCGGCCTGCAGGAGCAGTTGCGCGTGGCCGTGGCGTCCCTTGAGACTCAGCGCACAGCACTGCAACTGGTTGAGGCGCGCGAGAGCGCCGGACGCGGAACGGCACTTGATACCGAGCGCGCCCGCTCGCTGGTCAACTCCACCGCCGCTTCCGTGCCGGCTTTCGAGTCGGCCCTGGCCCGTATCCGCTATCGGCTTGCCGTGCTATGCGGCCTTCCGCCGACCGGGCTGGACGCGGAGCTGAATGACCCGCGCCCGCTGCCCGGCCTCAAGGCATTCGATATGGGAGGCATCGGGACGCCGGAAAACCTGCTGCGCCGCCGGCCCGACGTTCAGGTAGCGGAAGCCCAACTGGCCGCGGCCGCCGCCAACGCAGGCGTGGCTCGCAGCGCATGGTTCCCGACCATCACGCTGGGCGGAACCTTGGGCCAGAACGCGTCGCACGCGGGCGACCTTGGCAAAGGTTCGTCATACGCCTACAACCTGGGCGCGCAACTCGCGTGGAACCTGCTGGATTTCGGCCGCATCCGGGCGAATATCGCCGCATCCGATGCGCGGGCCGATGCGGCAGTTGCGAACTACGAACGTGCCGTTCTGGCGGCCCTGGAGGAAACCGAAGGTGCGTTCATTAACTACACCCGTTCGCAACAGCAAGCCGCCTTGCTATATGACGCAGTTGTGGCTTCCGAGCAGGCGGCCTTGATAGCACGCGAACGCTTTGCGGTGGGATCAACAGACTTCCTGGTCGTGCTGGACGCCGAGCGCGAACTGCTGTCGGCGCGCGACCGGCTGGCGCAAGCGCAGTCCGGCGCGGCTGTCTCACTAGTGGTGGTCTACAAGGCGCTCGCCGGCGGCTGGGGTGGGCCCTGAACGGAGGCTGATCGTTATCGGTTGATCTCGACCGTCCCGCTGGCCATGTCCGGCAACAGGATCACCGCTGCGCTCTGGGCTCTTTCCACGGATGTGGCCAGCGTAGCGCCGGCGGCGCGTGCTTGCGGCGGCGCCTCGGCGTCCCATCCGTGAACGTGCAGCGCCATGCCGTTCCACCACGGTTTCCAACGCCCTTCGCGCTGTTCGAACAACAGTTTCAGGCCTGACGGCGTTTCCTCGCAGCGGATGCGCTGGCGCAGGAAGCTGCCGCGCTGGTAAGCCAGGCTGACGCCATCGTCGGCATAAATCTCACCGTGGCAGTCGGCGCCCGGGTAGACGTGCAGTTCCAGTCGTCCTTCAGGGAAGAAGGCGGTGCTCTGAACCAGCGGCTGCTTGGGAATGATCGCGCCGGGGCGTACGTAGGCTGGCAACTGGGCAATCTCAGGTTGAATGGCCAGGCTCCTGCCCTCCAGCCGTCGTCCCGTCCAGTAGTCGTACCAGCCCTTGCTTGGCAGCTCCACCTTATACTCGCCCGGCGACTCCGGTGTCGGCGATGGCGCCACGAGCAGGTCGCCGCCCACCATGAACTGGTCCTCCGAGCCGCCAAGCCGGTCGCCATTCGCCAGCACGGAGGGGAAGTTGAGGAAGACTGGCCTCAGGATAGGGAGGCCGCTGCGGCTGTTCTCCTCCGCCGCAGCATACAGATAGGGCATCAGCCGGTAGCGCTCGGAGATGAAGCGGCGCCGGATCTCGACCTGTGCAGAGTCGCCAACCCAGGGTTCCTGGTCTGGCCGCCCGGTTTCCGCGTGCGCGCGAAACAGCGGCATGAAGGCGCCAAGCTGGATCCAGCGGGTCAACAGCTCTGGTGAAGGACGCTCGCCGGCATAGCCGCCAACGTCATTGCCGGCGTATGAAAAGCCGCTCAAGCCAAGGTTCACCAGTTGCTGCATGCCCATCTTGAGGTGCTGCCAGCTCGATACGTTATCGCCCGTCCACGTCGCGGCGTAGCGCTGCCCGCCGGCATAGGTCGCACGGGTCAGCACGAAGGGGCGCACGTCGGGCTGCAGCCGGGCCAGGCCTTCGTAAGTCGCACGTGAGTTGAGCTGTCCGTACACGTTGTGTATTTCCGCGTGCGAGGTGCTGCGTGGCGCGAAATCTTCGCTCTCGATCCGGTGCACAACGTCGAGCGGCATGGTCTTGCTTGGGACGTTGAAGATGGATGGCTCATTCATGTCGTTCCAGAAGCCAGCCACGCCATCGCCGACGAAACCGGCATACAGTCCGCCCCACCATTGGCGCGCCTTGGCGCGGCTGAAGTCAGGGAACACCGCTGCACCGGGCCACACGTCGCCCAAGTAATACTGGCCGCCCGGCAGTTTCAGGAACAGGTCCTGCGCCGCGCCGCTGTCGTAGGCGGCGTAAGCCTGGCCCGGAGCGTTGGCGATATGCGGGTCGGTAATCAACACCAGGCGGATGCCCTCACCGCGCAAGTCGCTGGCAAGCCTTTTCAGGTCGGGAAAGGCCGCCCGGTTGACGGTGAAGGGCCGCGCGCGGTCCTGGTAGTCGATGTCCATGTAGATCACATCCGCCGGAAGCCGTTCGCTGCGCAGACGCTGGGCGATTGCGCGCACTTCGGCGTCGCTCTTGTAGCTCCACTTGGATTGCTGGAAGCCGAGCGCCCATTGCGGCATCAGCGGTGCCGTTCCGGTCAGGTGCGCGTATTGACGCAGCACGTCCTTCGGCGTTGGACCGGCCATCACGTAGTAGTCGACCGGGCCGCCCTCGCCGCTGATCGACAGCGTGCCGCGTTCGGTTTTGCCGAAATCAAAAGTGGTACGCCAGGTGTTGTCGAGGAACAGGCCGGATGCCTGGCCACGGTCGCTCACCGACATGAAAAAAGGGATCGCCTTGTACAGCGGGTCGGTCGCCTGCGTGAACTTGTAGGTGTCCGAGTTCCACATGGTGTAAGCGCCGCCCTTGCGGTCGAAGGTGCCGGTCTTGTCGCCCAGGCCGAAGATATGATCGTCGCCGCTCATGCGCCCGCGCATGCGGAAGCCGCCTTCGGCCGACAGCGCGCTACGGCCGGCCTGGTCCGCCAGCAGCAACTTACCGCCGCCATCCAGCACGTCAACCCGCAGCGTACGCAGGTCGATGCGTGCGCCGATGCTCTGCGCGGCCAGCTGCACTACTTCGCCGTTGCGCCTGACTTCAAGCGGCAACCGGACGCCGCGCGCGGCAGCGGGCACCGCCCACGAAGCATCTTCCGGCAATTTCCCGCGTCCCATGCGGATGCGTAAGATGCCGCTGGCTGGCGAGCTTACCTCAAGAACGGCGCCGCCGCGCGACAACACCATCTTCTCGACATTCTCCGCGTGCAGCGCGCCCGCTGCACACAGCGCGAGAATGGCTACGGCATTACTGGGGCGCATACATGGAGGAGTATTTTGCGCCGAAGTAGAGGATGAAGGCGTAGCACGCGGCCGGCAGCATGAACGAGGCCTGCACGCCAATTGCATCAGCCAGCGCGCCTTGTGCGAACGGCACCAGTGCGCCGCCGACAATAGCCATGCACAGGATGCCCGAGCCCTGCCCGGTGTACTTGCCCAGGCCATGCAGCGCCATGCTGAAAATCGTTGGGAACATGATCGAATTGCACAGGCCAACCGCGAGGATGGCCCACATTGCCACGCTGCCCGTGCCGAAAGTGGCCGCCAGCACCAGCCCAATCGCCACCAGCGAGTTGACGGCCAGGGTCTTGCCCGGGCTGGCCACGCGCATCACGGCAAAACCGATAAAGCGGCCGACCATGGCGCCGCCCCAGTAGATGCTGACGTAGTGCGCCGCATCGGAGTGCGCCAGGCCGGCAATATGCGATTCGCCGAGGAAGTTGATCAGGAAGCTGCCAATGCTGACTTCCGCGCCCACATACAGGAAGATGCCGATCGCGCCCAGCACCAGGTGGCGGTGGGCCCAAGCCGAACCATGGCCTTCGCCCGCCAGCGAAACGTCCTCACTGTCGGCGATCTGCGGCAGTCTGGCGACGTAGAACAGCACCGCCAGCAGCACCAGGGCGCCGGCCAGTGCGAGGTATGGGCCACGCACGGTAGCCGCGTCCGCTGCCGCACCGGCTGCGACGCCGGCCGTCGACAGGATCAGCAAGCCGCCAATGGCCGGGCCGATGGTCGTGCCAAGGGAATTGAAGGCCTGGGTCAGGTTCAGGCGGCTGGATGCGGTGCGCGGCGGGCCGAGCACGGTGACGTAGGGGTTGGCGGCAACCTGCAACACGGTGATGCCTGACGCCAGGACGAAGAACGCCAGCAGGAACAGGCCATAGCCGCCGAACGACGCAGGATAGAACAGTACGCAGCCGCCGGCAGCAATTAGCAGGCCTGCTACCGCGCCCTTCTGGTAGCCGATGCGGCGGATCAGGGCGCCGGCAGGCATCGATACGATGAAGTAGGCGCCGAAGAAGCAAAGCTGCACCAGCATTGCCTGGAAATAGGACAGCGTGTAGATCGCCTTCAGGTGCGGGATCAGTACGTCGTTCAGCGACGTAATCAAGCCCCACATGAAGAACAGCAGCGTGACGATGACCAGTGCGCCGGTGTTGGTCCCGTTATGTGCGCCGCCTTCCGCTCGCGGCGGCGCATCAGGCAATGTATTGGGTGCCATGTTTGCCATGAATGTCTCCTCTCTGATTTTTGTAGTTACATGCCGGCCGGCGGACGTGGCAGGTCGCGGCCGCGCGTGCCCCAGCCAGCCGTGTCAGGCTGCGGCGCGAGCTTGAACGACAGGGTACCAGCTCCCTGCAGTTGTTCCCAATCGAGCCACACGCGCGACAGCGGGCGGCCACCCCATTGCACCGACTGCACATAGCGGCGCTCGCCCGGCCTGGCTTCCGGCGCTTCGATGCGCAGGGTGCGGCCTTGCGGCAGGTCGATCTCGGCGCGCGCAAAACGCGGTGCGTGCAGCAGGAAGCGGCCACTGCCCGGTGCATCCGGATACAGGCCCAGTGCGCTGAACAGGTACCAGGCCGACATCGTGCCCAGGTCGTCGTTGCCGGTGACGCCGCTTGGGCCGTTGCCGAACAGCGTTTCCGCCGCGCGCAGCACGGTCGTGGTTCTCCATGGCTGTCCCATCAGGGTGTACATCCATGGCGCATGCAGGTCTGGTTCATTGTTCGGGTTGTAGCGGAACTGGCTGTAGTAGCTGTAGGCGCCCACCACCCAGGACTTGCGCACGGCCGCCGGATCGGCCAGCACGGCGTCGTAATCGAAGAACTGGTCGAGGCGCTGCAGGGCCTTGGCCTGCCCGCCCATTGCCGCAGCAAGGCCCGGAATATCCTGCGGCACCAGCCATTGGTATTGCCAGGCGGTGCCTTCGTGGAAGCCTCGCTCGGCGCGCGGGTCATAGCTGCCGTTCAAATCGGCGAACCAGCTTCCGTCCAACAGGCGGGGACGCGGAAAGCCGCGCTGGCCGGTCGGGGCGTCGATTACCGACGGGTCCCACACCTTGCGCCAGTTCAGTGCGCGCTGCTCGAGCAGTTGCGCGTCCCTGGCCCGGCCGAGCGCCTTGGCCATGATCGCCAGCGCACTGTCGGCCAGGGCATACTCCAGCGTTGCGGATGCGCCGTGGTGCGGGTCGATGTCCATGCCCTTGGCGACAAAGCCGCGGTCATATTGGACGAAGCCGTGGCTCAGGTAATTGGGGTTGCCTGCGCGGCCCTGGGCCCGGATGCGCGACGGCGGTACGCCGAAGGCATTTTCGCGCAGCGCAGCATAGGCCTCGCGCTCGCGGCCTTTCAATGCGCCGAAGCGCCACAAGTCGACCAGGAAGGGGGTGACCGGGTCGCCGGTCATCACATTGCTGTCGAAGTTGGCATAGCCCCAGCGCGGCAGCCAGCCGCCCTGCTCGCGGATCTTCAGAACCGAATTCGCGATGTCGCGCGAGCGCTGCGGCCGCAACAAGGCCAGCAACTGGTTTTGCGCGCGGTAGGTATCCCACAGCGAGAAGAACTCATAATAGGTCCAGTCTTTCGCCGTGTGCAGCGCGCCGTCATAGCCTGGATAGCGGCCATCGGCATCGCTGCCGGTCAGCGGCTGCAGCAGCGCGTGGTACAGGGCCGTGTAGAACACCGTGCGGTCATCGTTGCTGCCGCCCTCGATGCGCACGCTGCCCAGTTCCTTTTGCCACGCTGCCTGCGCCTTTTCGCGCATTGCATCGAAGGTGAGTGGCTTGCCTCCGGCCATGCCTTCGGCCTTCAGGTTAATGCGCGCGCCCTCCGCATCGACATGCGAGATTGCGCTGACCGCCGACACGGACTGGCCGTTCTTGAGGTCAAAGGTCAGCCAGACGCCGTGCGGGCGGCTGTCGCCTTGCTGGCTGGGGCCCCTTACGCCTGGCCAGCCACCGCGGTCATCCCAGATGCCGCTGGCGACGAACGGCTGGTCGAACACCATGCGGAACCAGGTGGTGTACTGGGCGCCGCCGCAAAAGCTTTTGGTAACGATCTTGCCTTCGACGCTGCGGTCGTCCAGCACGCGCACCTCGCTGCCGACCACCGAGTGGCGCTCGTTGGCCTGGCCCAGGTTAAGCAGTACGTGGCCGCTGGCGGTGCCGGGCGCGAAGGTGTAGCGTTCGGCGGCAGCGCGCGTCAGTGCGGTTGCCTCGGCGGTAATGCCGCCGTAGCTGGTGAGCTGGACCTTGTAGTAGCCCGCCTGTCCGACTTCGCCTTCGTGGCTGTAATTGGCGGCGTAGCGCTTGTAGTTGAAGCTTTCCGCTTTCCTGGTGTCGAAATCGCCACCAGGACCAATGCTGCCGGTGACC
>JBCNOX010000469.1:0-4566 GCA_039593645.1 Pseudoduganella sp. | reverse complement strand
TATATCGGCCGTTCGCAATACGCAGGCGATCCCACCTTCAATGGCATGATCGACGACTTCCGCATCTATAACGGCGCCGCCAGTGCGGCCGACATCCAGGCGCTGAGCATTTCGCCGCTGCCAACGCCGATGTTTAACGTCGACATTGGCGCGGTGGCGCTGAGGGGCAGCGCCAGCCGCGCCAACGGCGTGTACACGGTAGCGGGCAGCGGCGCGGATATCTGGGCCACGGCCGACGCCTTCCATTTCGCCTGCGCCAACGTCAGTGGCGACGGCAGCATCACGGCACGCGTCACGAGCATGACCAACACCAATAGCTGGGCCAAGTCAGGCGTGATGATGCGCGCTACGCGGGACAGCAACGCGCAGCACGTGCTGGTAGCGGTCTCCCCCGGCAATGGCGTGCAGATGATGTACCGGGGCGCGGCCGGCACCACGTCCAGCACGGTCAGGATTGTGACTGGAATCAAAGCGCCCTACTGGGTGCGGCTGGCGCGGACCGGCAACACCTTCAACGGCTACATCTCGCCGGACGGGGTGAACTGGACGCTGGTTGGCAGTATCGGCCTCGCCATGCCAGCCACGGTGTTCAGCGGGCTGGCCGTCCTGTCCCACAACAATCCGGCGTTGAACACTTCCACCTTCGACAACGTGACCTACGGCTGATATCCTTGTAGACATCCAAACCTATTGCATTCGGGCACGATGAGCGCGGACACTGCAGAGGAGGTCATCGAAGCCTGGCGCACATCGTGTCCTAGGCTGCCGGTCTGGGAAGAAGCAAATGCGCGCGGTTTTGTAGAGCGCCTTCATAGTGCGGGCACGGAAGCTCGCGTGCAGGTCACACCGTCAGGCCGGGCATTCCTCCAGGCGCATCGAACCTCATAATTCCAGTCGGCGCTATGCATAGGCGAACGCTTGCCTGAAACGCAAAACGCCGGTACCGTGCGGTGCTGGCGTTCTTTTAATGGAAACTGAATGAAGCAATCTAGTAAAGCAGCCCTGCTCTCCGGCCTCGGCTTTCCCGGCCTGGGCCAAATGCTTGTATTGAAGCGCCCCGCGCGTGGCCTGGTGTTTATGGCGCCGGCGCTGGCGGTCTTCGGCTGGCTGATGTACGGCTTGTGGAAAGCAACCGCAGTCCTCATGGAAGAAGCCTTGAGCGGTACCTTGCCACCCGATCCGATCCTCATCGCGCAGCGCCTGACAAAAGCCAGCGTCATGCCCGGCACTTCGACGGCCGGCTGGATCCTGCTTGTTTGCTGGATCGCCAGCATCGCCGACGCACTGCTCACCCGCGACAAGTCCTAAGCCACGCTGCGCACCACCCGTGCAGCGCGCTGGACTTCCTGCGCTTCTTCATCCCATACGGCCGCCTGTGTAATCTCTTCCGCCCCAACCTGGGCGCCGTCGGAATTGAACCGCAACCACGCCAGTGCACCGCCGGGCGTCACACCAATCGCATGTACCCCGCCGTGATTGGGCGCGGACAGCAAGGCTGCCATTACCAGCGTGGTTGCAATCGGCACCGGCATGCCCCAGTGTCCGCCCTGCTTCCGGCATACCAGCCAGAGTCCGCCAGCTCCGTCGCCATAGGCCAGGTACTCGCCGGCCGCGGTGGTTTCGCTCCACACTACGCAGGCGCCGCTGATATTGGCCACCGGCTGCGGCACCGACTGCCCGCCGCGGTACACCACGATGCTGTCGCCCGCCACAAACACATCCGGGACGTTCGGAACGTTGGATGGTGACAGGTGCAGGCTGCTCGCGCGGCGTGGCAAGCCCTGGTAGTCGATTGCAATACCCCACGCCGCAGCGCGCGCAAAGCTGTTGAAACGCAGCTTCCGGCCGCAAGGCGTATCGTTCAGGCGCCAGGCGCCCGGAACACGATAACTGCCGATTGCCGTCGCCACCGCATCACCGCCTTCATGCTCCTCCCAGGCCGTCAACGGGCCATCCATCGCAGCATTGAAGTACCAGGTCGTCGCCGCCGACACCAGCACCATCGGCACGGCGCCCGACTGCAGCAAGCCAAACGAGAGGCGCGTCACATCGTCCTGCAGTTCCGGCATGTGGCGCGGAGCCATGCCGCGCATGGTCTCGACCCAACCCGCCTCATCGAGGTGGTTGGAAATGCCGACTGCTACATGCAGGGTCGCGCCGCCGCCGCTGGCCCATGGCGCGACTGCCAGCGCCAGCGCAATGGTTCCATCCGGCGCCTGCTGCAGGTCGATGGCCTGCACCTTGCCCGGCTGGTTCAAAGGCAGCATGCCGCTCAAATCCGTCTGCGACCAGCGCCCGAAAGGCGTGCGGCGGAACATATACAGCGAGCGGTTGGCGCCAACCGTGAAGACCAGCGGCAGGCCCGAACCATCGCGCACCACAAACAGCGGCGAGCGCGCCATGGCGGGCGCCGCGCATGGGCTGGAACGGTAGCCCGACTCGTACAGCGGCACCAGCTCTTGCCGCACCAGCGATGGCAGCTCGCGGCCGGCCGTCACTTGGCTGCGCCAATAGGCCATGTCTGCCGGCTGCGACGAATCGTAGCGGTCAAACACCGCGTTATAGGCCCGCAGCAAGCGTTCCTTCACATCCAGCTCCGCCAGTTCCGGACGCGCCAGCAAATGCAGCGCCAGTTCAGCGCGGCCGCGCACGGCTTCGCCCTGGCAGCTATAAAGAGTGGTCCACGACAGCGCTTCGCTCGCCATCGGCTCACGTTGCAGCACAATGCGCGCCACGCGCGCAGCAGCAAAACTCAAGGCGCCCGACGCGCAGGCGCCGCCCCATTTTCGGACCTGCGCCACCGGCACAGATGTCATCAGAACAGACATGCTTCACTCCCCCAGTTCAATCTCTATGTCACCAGACTCGTTAATGCGCAAGTCACGGCATCCCAGCTTGCGCCCTGGGGCCAGCCCCTCGGCAACGGCGGCGAACATGTCGCCGGTAGCCGTTGCCAGGAAACCGGCAATATCCTGTTGCACCGCCGCCAGGCTGGCAGCATTGCCTTCCCACCAGAGGTTGATGCGTTGAACGTTCAGCAAGTGCGGCAGCGGATCGGACACCACGTAAATGCCGGTGGTGCCGGCATCGGTGGCCGGTACGCCCTTGCGCGCCAGCGAAGCCACGCCAACCCGGCCGTTCTCCACCTGCCATTGCAGGCGCAGCGACCATTGCAGCGTTGCGCGCGCCCATGCCTTGCCCATATAGCTGCGCTGGCGCGACAGCGGCAATTCCTGCTTCACGCTGTCCCACTCGTAGCGCCCCAGCACACTGCTGATATCGATGGTTGGGCGTGGCACCCCGTCCGGGCCGGCTTGGCGGCCCATGGTGACCATGCATTGCAGGTCCTGTTCCGACTCGCGGTCATGCAAGGTACGGTTGGCTTCCTGCCAGTTCAGCAGCACATGGTCTCGGTAAGTCCAGCCATTACTGGTGCGGACAAAGCGGGCTCGCTCGCCATTGGTCAAGGTTGCGTCGACGCCGGATTTCTCGTTCTGGCAGTTCTGCGGATTGACCTGCGACACGCCGTCACGCGACGCCACGTAGTCGGGCAGCGAATCCAGGCGGCGCTGCAGCTTCTCCACCACCATCGGGTAGATGTACTGACGCAGGAAGCTTTCACGCTCGATCACCGCGCGCTGCATTGCCGTTTTTTTGAGCACGGCAGCTGCCTGGCTGCGCAGCCAGTTGCCAACCGCGGTGATGAAGAATTCCTTCAGCGGGCCGTTGTCGCAAGGCAAATGAGATTTATCGACGTCACACAATGCCGCTTGCAGGACGAGGCCGCCATATTCATTGACCGCCGCCGTGAACTCCAGGCGCCAGCCGGCCACCGGTTGGCGCAGGATCTCGTGACGACCGTAACCGTTGTAAAAGCGCAAATTCCCGGACGAAAGGGTCAATGTCAGGTGGGCAGTAGTTGGTGCCGCGGAGTCATAACGGATCTCAACCGGACGCAGCTCAGCCTTATCTTCGCCATCCCCGCCCAGCGCAAGGCTGCCCACCTCCATGCTCCCGTAACGTATGTCGTTGGGAAACTCTCCGGCGGCGCGCATGGCGTCGATCGTGCTCTCCAGCAACTTTCCGGACGTGAACCAGCTGGCCGAAAGCTGTTGTACCGAAGTGGTGGTGTCAGGACCGATTTCAAAAAATACTGCTTTAGTTGTGACCATTTTTGCTTTTAAGAATGTTAAGATTTGGCTGTTTGGCAATGACTGCACTGTAAGAAAAAAAGTCTTCCCCCGCCTTCCGGCAACCTTCCGGAGGCCGGAAGAAAACCTTCCGGACCGGAAGAAATGCTCCGGAAGGTTTCTAAGTCATTGATTTATAAGAGATAGATAAAAAAGAAGGTTAGGCAAGCCATGGAGTTCCAGTTCGGCGACTGGTTAATCAGTCCAGAAGCCAATCTCGTCAGCAATGGGGATGCGAAGACGCAGTTAGAGCCGCGCGTGATGGCGGTTCTGCGCTATCTTTGCCGCCATCCAGGCGCGGTAATTCCAGCGGAAGAGATCCTGCAGGCTTGCTGGGGAAGCAACGAACTGGGCGACAACCCGGTCCACAAGGCGA
>JBCNOX010000468.1:0-4572 GCA_039593645.1 Pseudoduganella sp. | reverse complement strand
AGCGAAATCGCCGAGGGCAACCTGGACCTGTCCTCGCGTACCGAGCAGCAGGCCAGCTCGCTGGAGGAAACCGCTTCCTCGATGGAGGAACTGACCTCCACCGTGCGCCAGAACGCCGACAACGCCAACCAGGCCAACCAGCTTGCGCAGGCAGCGTCCGACGTCGCAGCACGCGGCGGCGAGATCGTCGGCCAAGTGGTGGAAACCATGGGCTCGATCGATGCCTCTTCTCGCAAGATCGTCGACATCATCGGCACCATCGACGGCATCGCCTTCCAGACCAATATCCTCGCACTGAATGCCGCAGTCGAAGCAGCACGCGCCGGCGAGCAAGGCCGCGGTTTCGCTGTGGTTGCCTCCGAGGTGCGCAACCTGGCGCAGCGCTCCGCCGCAGCGGCAAAAGAAATCAAGGAGCTGATCGACAACTCCGTGATGCAGGTGAATGCCGGTACCTCGCTGGTGCAGCAGGCCGGCACCACCATGGGTGAAGTGGTGACCAGCGTACGCCGCGTGACCGACATCATGGGCGAGATCACCTCGGCCAGCCGCGAGCAAAGCGTCGGCATCGATGAGGTCAACCAGGCCATCGGCCAGATGGACCAGGTGACGCAGCAGAATGCCGCGCTGGTCGAAGAAGCCGCCGCCGCTGCAGCCAGCATGCAGGAACAAGCCGCCCAGCTCGCGCAAGTCGCCGCATCGTTCAAGCTTGGCACCGAGGCCGTCGCCCGCTGGAGCGCCCAGCCCCGCACTGCCGCCCGCGTGGCCGATGATGGCATCGCTACGCCAGCAGTCGAAGCGCCGCGCTCCAGGCGCCTCACGGCACCAGACCAACGGGCTACTCCGCGCACTGCCGCACGCACCGCGGCCAGCAGCGCCAGCACAGCGGCAGACCACGCGACCGATCGACGCTCGAAATCCGAGCGCCGCGCCCCAGTCGCCACCAACGACGAATGGGAAGAGTTCTAAGAAAAGAGGTCGCGCGGCACGACGATCCGGCGCGTCGCCGGATATGTCGCTTTATTCGCCCAGGAACATCTGCTGTAGGTCGTTGAGGAAGCGCTGGCCTAGCTCGGTGGGCTTGATCAGCATGTGGTCGCGGTACAGCAGGCCTTTGGCTTCGGCCGCGTTGAGCTGCTTCTCGATGGTGTTCAGCGCCACGCCGGTGCGTTCGGCGAACAGGTTTGGCTCGAAGCCGCCTTGCAGGCGCAGGGCGTTCAGCATGAACTCGAAACCCATTTCGTCGCGCGACAGCTCGCGCTCTTCCTGCACCGGGTTGCCGGCGGCCACAGCATCCATATAGGACTTGGGCTGTTTATAGCGAGCCTGGCGCAGCACGCGGTGCGGGAAGGATAGTTTGGAGTGAGCGCCGGCGCCGATGCCGAGGTAGTCGCCAAACTGCCAGTAATTCAGGTTGTGGCGTGCCTGATGGCCGGGCTGGGCGTAGGCCGATACTTCGTAGTGGCCGTAGCCGTTCGCGGTGGTCAGCTCGGCGATCATGTCCTGCATGTCGGCACTCAGGTCGTCGTCCGGCAGCTGCGGTGGATACTTGGCGAACAGCGTGTTCGGCTCCATCGTCAGGTGGTACAGCGACAGGTGCGGCGGTTTGAAGCCGATCGCGGTCTCGATATCCTGGCGCGCCTGCTCCAGCGTCTGGTTCGGCAGTGCGTACATCAAGTCCAGGTTGAAGTTGTCGAAGTTCGCCAGCGCGATTTCCACCGCGCGCTTCGCCTCGCCATCATCGTGGATGCGCCCCAGCGCCTTCAGGTGCTCGCTGTTGAAGCTCTGGATGCCGATCGACAGGCGGTTGATGCCGCTGTCGCGATAGGAGCGGAACTTCTCGGCTTCGAAGGTGCCGGGATTGGCCTCCATCGTGATCTCGCAGGCGCCATCCAGCGGCAGCAGGCTGCGCAAGTCGGACATCAGCCGATCCATGCCGGACGCCGACATCAGGCTCGGCGTGCCGCCGCCGATAAAGATTGTGTAAATCTTGCGCCCCCAGATCAGGGGCAGCGACATTTCCAGGTCCCTCCGCAACGCGTCGAGGTATTCCTTCTCCGGCACCTCTCCCTTCGCCTCGTGCGAATTGAAGTCGCAATAGGGGCACTTGCGCACGCACCACGGCCAGTGGATGTACAGCGACAACGGCGGCAATGCCTGCAGGTTCAGCGCCCCCGGGCGCAGGTAGGTAGCGGCGACGCCGGCGGCGCTGTCGATGGTGCGGCTTGGTACGGCGTTGCCGACCGGCTTAATCGGGATCATTTCTTCAGCTTCTCTACCAGCGCACGCAGGGCCTGGCCGCGATGGGACAGGCGGTTCTTCTCTTCCGGCGCCAGCTCGGCCACGTGCTTGCCCAGCGCAGGAATCAGGAAATACGGATCGTAGCCAAAGCCGCCCTCGCCGCGCGCTTCCGGCGAAATGACGCCATCCCAGCGTCCATCGGCAATCACCGGCTGCGGGTCGTCCGCATGGCGCACGAGTACCAGCACACAGTAATAGTAGGCCGATTTGTCGGCATGTGCCGCCAGGTCGGCAATCAGCTTCTCGCTATTGCGCGCGTCCGATTTCGGTTCGCCCGCATAGCGCGCCGAATACACGCCGGGCGCACCGCCCAGCGCATTGACGCACACGCCCGAGTCATCGGCCAGCGCCGGCAAGCCGGTCAGGCGGGCAGCATGGCGCGCCTTGGCCAGTGCATTTTCGACAAAAGTGTGGAAAGGCTCATCCGCTTCCGGGACGTCGAATTCACCCTGCGGGTGGACGGTAAAACCAATGGTCGAGAGCAGCTCGTTGAATTCCTTGAGCTTGCCCTTGTTGTTCGATGCGAGAACGATGCGTTGAGTCATGAATGTCGGCTCTTTCAGGAGAGAGCCGACATTTTAAACCACTTGCGATTACAGGCCGAGCGCCTGCTTTTGCAGCTTGACCAGGTCGCGGATGCCGCCTTCGGCCAGGTCCAGCAGGCGGTTCATGGCCGCGCGGTCGAAGGCCGCGCCTTCGGCGGTGCCCTGCACTTCAACGAAGGCGCCGGCATCGGTCATGATCACGTTCATGTCGGTATCGCAATCCGAGTCTTCCAGGTAGTCCAGATCCAGCACCGGCACGCCCTGATACACGCCAACCGAGATCGCGGCCACGAAATGCTTGACCGGAATGGTGTCGATCATGCCGCGCGCCTTCAGCTTGGCGAAGGCGTCATACGCCGCCACCATGGCGCCGGTGATCGACGCAGTGCGGGTGCCGCCGTCGGCCTGGATCACGTCGCAGTCCAGTTGCAGGGTGCGTTCGCCGAAAGCCTCCAGGTCGAAGGCAGCACGCAGCGAGCGGCCGATCAGGCGCTGGATCTCCTGGGTACGGCCACTTTGCTTGCCCTTGGCCGCCTCACGGTCCATGCGGGAATGGGTGGAACGCGGCAGCATGCCGTATTCCGCCGTCATCCAGCCCTGGCCTTTGCCCTTCAGGAAGCCGGGCACGCGTTCCTCGATACTGGCGGTGCAAATCACCTTGGTGTCGCCGCACTCGATCAGCACCGAACCTTCGGCGTGCTTGGTGTAGTCGCGGGTGATGCGGATATTGCGCAGCGCATCGACGGCGCGGCCGCTCGGGCGGGTCACAGTGCTCATGTATTTCCTATTTCAGTAACTGGGTGGATTTCTCGATGGCGCCGCGGATCTCTGCGATCGCCTTTTCAATTTCATCGTCGTCGAACACGTCGACTTCGGCCTTGGCGCCATGGATGGTCGTGCTGACCACGTCTTCCGGCAACTGCTCGGTCGAGATCACGGTCGAACCGGCGTGCGTGGTCGGCGTGCCGTCGGCCACCAGCGCGCCCTGCCACATGATGGCCAGCGCCGTGACGTTGTCGCTGGTGTCGCCAGCGCGGCGCAGCGCGGTCGCCAGCATGTCCGGCACTGCCCGCACCACGGTCTGGGTGGTCAGCATCTGCACCAGTTCCTCGTCGCTGACCACCGACCACAGGCCGTCGGAGCACAGCAGCAGCGTATCGCCCGGCAGCAGGTTGGCGCGGCCGGATACTTCGATGCGCGGTGCGCTGCCGGCGCCCAGGCACGCGTACAGCTTGTTGCGGTCCGGGTGGGTATTGCGCGCCGAAGCCGGGATCAGGCCCTTCTCGATCATGTTCTCCACATGCGAGTGGTCGCGCGTGCGGCCGTGCACCTGGCCATTGCGCACCCAGTACAGGCGGGAATCGCCGCAATGGGCCCACACGGCGGTGTTGTGCTGCACCAGGCAGGCCACGATGGTGGTACGCGGCGACTCCGGCATGTTGTGGGTCATCGTGTACGTATGGATGTCATTGTGCGCGGCAGCCAGCGCCTCTTCCAGGAAGCGCTCCGCCCCCTTCACGTAAGGCGTAGCCTGCTGCTGGAACATCTGCGAAATGGTGCGGGTAGCGATCGAGGCGGCGATTTCGCCGCGTGCGTGGCCACCCATGCCGTCGGCCAGCACCAGCAGCAGCGCGTCGCGCGTGAAGCTGTAGCCCATCCGGTCCTGGTTAACCTTGCGGCCCCCGATATGCGTTTCCTGGTAAACGGCGAATTGCATGGCTTGGGCTCC
>JBCNOX010000467.1:0-4574 GCA_039593645.1 Pseudoduganella sp. | reverse complement strand
CGCTGCTGTGGACTGAGCGAGGTATTCCCAAGCAAATACACCATGCCCAGCACCGCATTCATCGGCGTGCGGATCTCATGGCTCATATTGGCCACGAAATCGCTCTTGGCGCGGTTGGCGGCCTCGGCGCGGTCGCGCTCCTGCTCCAGTTCCGCTGCGCGCAGGTCGGCCTCCGCCATCAGGGTTTGCGAATGGGCTTCGGCCGCCTGCCGCTCCTGCATCAGGCTATTGAAGGCTTCCGTCAATTCGCCAATTTCATCCTTGCGGGTGACGGGGATCGGCGAAAATTCGCCGGGCCTGACACGCAGGTCCTGGATTGCATTGCGCAGCCGGGCCACCGGCGCCAGCAGGTGCAGGGTTATCCAGCCAATCAGCACGGCCGAAAGCACGGAGGCGGCCAGGCCCCAGGCCAGCAGGTGCAGCCGCACGCCTTCGAACGGTTCAAAGGCCTCCTGTACCGGCAAGATGGAGGCAAGCAGCCAATCGGTCGACTTCAGGCGCCGGTAGCTGCTCACGCCCGGAACCCCGGCGGCGCTGGTACTGAAGACCGTGCCTTCGAACCCCTCCTTCATGGCGCGGGTCGTGGCGGGGTTGGAGTTTGCTGCCCGCGGCTGCAGTATGCGGCTGGCATCGGGATGCACCACATAGATCGACGGTTCGTCCAGCGTCACGGCGAAGTAGTAGCCGGTCTTGCCCACCTTGGCCGTGCGCAGGTGGCCCAGCATATTGTCCTTGTACAGGCGTAGTACCCCGGCCAGCACGCCGACCACCTTGCCGCGGTCGTCCAGGATGGGCGCCACCATCTGCACGATGGGCTGGCCGCTGACGCGGCTCCTGATCGGGCCCGCTATCATCGGTTTGCGGGTCTCGACCACCTTCTTGAAGTACTCGCGGTCGGCCACGGAGACTTTCTCCCTGCCAGCGATGCGCGGCACGTCGGCTATCACGCTGCCGGCAGCATCGATCACGATGACGTCGTCGAACACCGACAGCATGGCGCGCTCTTCGTACCAGTTGCGCAGGGCGTCGGGGTCGTTCATCAGGCTGCGTGGCTGCTTGCGTGCCGACTGGGCGATCACGTCCAGCAAGGTGGTCAGCTTGTCGTCCAGGTCTTCGGCGGTGCGGGCGATCAGGGCGTCCTGTTGCGCAAAAAGCACTTTGGTGAAGTCCTCGCGCAGGCGTTGCGCCTGCAAGACGGTCACCACGGCGATCATCACGATGGAAGTGATGCTGGTGGCAAGGGCGACCTTCACATTGATCCCGAGAGGCTTCATTGACGTCCTTTGGGCGAGGGGGCTGCTGGCTAGTGTAATTTATTTTTTTAACCGCGAATCCAAATGCCGCATCGGCGCCTCTTGGCAGGTGAGGAATTTCCCTCCAATTGCGAAAAGGAGTGCAAAATGTTCTATGTTAAGAATGTGCCAACCTGGGAGCGTGCCTTGCGCGCGATCGGCGGTCTCGCCGTGGTGGCGTGGAGCGTGCTGGCCCTGGGCGGCATGTGGGGTACGGTGCTGGCGTTGTCGGCGGCCGGCATCGTGCTGTCCGGGCTGTTCGGCTTCTGTCCGGCCTGCGCCATGGTTGGCCGCAAACTGGATAAGGCAAAACGGTAAATGGCACTTCATGAACAGCACCAGCCGGTGCTGCAAGCAGCGCACAATGGCGATCCGCAGGCGCTGGCCAAGCTGCTGGCGGTATGCCAGCCGGATATCCGCCGCTATGCCCAGCGCAATTGCCTGGTCAGCGATGTGGATGACGCGGTGCAGGAGGTGCTGCTGGTGATGTCGCGCCGACTGTCATCGCTGAAGGTGCTGGCAGCGTTCTCCGGATGGCTGTTCAAGGTGGTGCAGCGCGAGTGCCGCCGCCTCGGGCGGCGCGCCCTCAATTACGACCCATACGACGAGGAGCGCGCGGAGCAATGGCTGGCGTCCCAGGACGATGCGGGCTTGCGGACGGAATTGGTGCAGGCGCTGGAATCTTTGCCGCGCGACTACCTGCAGATCGTGCTGCTGCGCGATTTCGAGGAGTTGAGCATTGCGGAGATCGCGCAGGAACTGGGACTGACCACGGCGGCTACCAAGAGCCGCCTGCATCGGGCACGTGCGCTGGCGCGCGAATACCTGGTTGGTTAAGGCGCGCCGGCATCGGCGCGGATCGCCACTTCACGTTCGGTTGGCCACTGCCAGGCGCCTTCCAGGCGCCAATTGCGCTGTTTGCCCTCGACCAGGACCTGCCAGCGCGAGCGTTCCAGCATCGGCAGGGCGACGCTGAAGTTGCCCCCGGCGTCGGGTCGGGCCATCAGCACCATGTCGCGGTTCGGCTGGGTGGCGTGCTGCAGGCGCACCGAAAGCGTTTCATCAGCCAGCGGCCTGGCGCTGCCGACGTGCCCGTACAGCAGGCCTTCCGCCGCGTTGTAGCGCAGCTCGATCGACAGGCCGAGGGCAGCCGCGGCGCGGTCGCGCCGCAAGTCCTGGTTGATCGCCTTGCCTTTCTTGTAATAGTCGCCGACCACCAGCGCATCCTGGCTGGTGAAGGCGACGTAGCTGGTGGCAATGCCCGCCACCGCCACCACGGCGGGGCCAAGCATCAGCAGCCATGGCCAGCGATGGGTGTACCAGGGGGCAGCGTCGGCGGGGGCGAGGGTTGCATCCATTTCAATCTCCTTAGCGCGGCACAATGAATACCGCTTTTTCCTTGACGGCCAGCGATGGATCATCGAGCGCTGTCAATTCAATTGCAATCTTGTTGGAGCCGGTCGCACCCTTGCCGTGATCCACGCGCAGGCGGATCGGCACGGCACGGGTCTCGGTCGGGCCGACCTCCACGGTATCCGGCACGGCGACCTGCAGCGACTCGATGCCGCTGGCACGGATGCGGTAGGTGTGGCCTTGTTCGGTGGTATTCATGATCTGCAGGCGGTACACGTTCTCGATCATGCCGTTCTCTACTTCACGGCCCATGGAGCCGCGGTCGCGGATCACGTCCATCTTCAGCGGCGTGCGCAAGGCCAGGGTAGTGAACACGGCGGCGATGAACAGCAGCAGTCCGCCGGTGTACAGCAGCACGCGCGGACGCGTGACGCGCCTGCGGATCTCTTTCGCGCTCAGGCCCAGCGCCATGGCGCGGTCGGTGCTGTAGCGGATCAGGCCACGCGGCTGCTGGATCTTGTCCATCACGATATCGCAGGCGTCGATGCAGGCGGCGCAGCCGATGCACTCGTACTGCAGGCCTTTGCGGATATCGATGCCGGTCGGGCAAACCTGCACGCACAGCGAGCAGTCGATACAGGAGCCATCCGATTTCGGGCCCCGTGGCTCGCCGCGCTTTTCGTCGTAGGTGATGATCAGCGTATCGCGGTCGAACATCGCGCTCTGGAAGCGGGCGTAGGGGCACATGTACTTGCACACCTGCTCGCGCAGCCAGCCGGCATTGCCGTAGGTGGCAAGGCTGTAGAACAGCACCCAGAAGGTTTCCCAGGGGCCGAAGTTGAACGTCTGCGCTTCCTTGGCGAGGTTGTGCAGCGGCGAGAAATAGCTGACGAAGGTGAAGCCGGTCCACAAGGCCAGCAGCAGCCAGGCCAGATGCTTGCCGCCTTTGCGCCATGCTTTGTTGAACGACATCGGCTCTTTCGCCAGGCGCATCTGTGCGCTGCGCGAGCCTTCGAACTTGCGCTCGATCCACAGGAACATCTCGGTGTAGACCGTTTGCGGGCATGAGAAGCCGCACCACACGCGGCCGGCGACCGCCGTGACCAGGAACAGGCCCCAGGCACAGGCGATCAGCATGGCCGCCAGGTAGATAAAGTCCTGCGGCCACAAGACCAGTCCGAAGATGTAGAACTTGCGCGACACCAGGTCGAACAGGATGGCCTGGCGGCCATTCCATTGCAGCCAGGGCGCTCCGTAAAAGACCAGTTGCGTCAGGATCAGGCAGATCCAGCGCAGGTTCTGGTAGTGGCCTTTCACCTCGCGCGGGAAAATATCCTCGCGCTTGGCGTACATCTTGATGACTTGTGGTGCGGGGGCATTCATAAAACTACCTTGCTGCTATTTCATCGCGGTGACTGGAGGGTTGGACAGGCCCCAAACGTAGGCGGCCAGCACGTGCACCTTGCTTTCGCCGAGGAAGTCCTCGAAGGCAGGCATGGTGTTGTTGCGGCCCTTGCGAATGGTTTCCATGATGGTCTCGGCGCTGCCGCCGTACAGCCAGGTCTTGTCGCTCAGGTTAGGGGCGCCCAGCATCGGGTTACCCTTGCCGCCCGCACCGTGGCAGGCCATGCAGGCGCTGAACTTCGACTTGCCCATGACCGACTTGATCGGGTCGTGGGTGCTGTCGGACAGGCTCAGGACGTATTGCGTAACGTTCTCGATGTCCTTTTCCGAGCCCACTGCCGCGCCCATCGGAGGCATCACGCCGTGGCGGCCCTTCATGATGGTCAGCTTGATGGTGTCGGGATCGCCGCCGTGCAGCCAGTCCTTGTCGGCCAGGTTCGGGAAGCCTTTGTTGCCGCGTGCATCGGAACCGTGGCACTGCGCGCAGTAGGTCAGGAACAGGCGCTCGCCGATGGCGTGGGCCTG
>JBCNOX010000466.1:0-4598 GCA_039593645.1 Pseudoduganella sp. | reverse complement strand
TGTGCAGGCGGCGCAAAGCGGCTGCCGTGGGCGGCAGCCAGGCGTTCGCACTGCGCCACGAAGACTGCCGCACCGGCAGTGTCGATCATGCTCAATGGGCCGCCGCGGAATGGGGGAAAGCCCCATGCGAGAATAGCACCGACATCCGCATCGCGCGCGGAGCGCAGCACGCCTTCATCCATGCAGCGCGCGGTTTCCACAGCCTGCACCACAGTCAGGCGCTCGACCAGGGTCGAGACACCAGGCTGTACCGCCGCACGCGGGAACAGTTCGGCCAGGCCACTCCACAGTGCCTTCTTGCCGCCTTCCGGGTAGTCGTAAAAGCCCTTGCCGGCCTTCTTGCCGAGACGGCCCAGGTCCACCATGCGTGCCGCAACTTCGTGCCCAGGGCGGGGCCGGTACGCATCGCCCAGGTCCAGGCGGGTCTGGCGGTCGATCTTCCAGATCAGTTCGGACGATACTTCGTCGGTCAGCGCGAGCGGGCCGACCGGCATGCCCGCCTGCAGGCCGGCGTTTTCGATCAGCGCCGGCGCAACGCCTTCCGCCAGCAGCGCCAGGCCTTCCAGCACATAAGTCGAGAACACGCGGCTGGTGTAGAAACCGCGCGCATCGTTGACCACGATCGGCGTCATGCCCAATGCCCGCACCAGGTCCATCGAGCGCGCCAGCGTGGCGTCCGACGTCTGCCTGCCGACGATGATCTCCACAATCGCCATGCGGTCTACCGGCGAGAAGAAATGCAGGCCGATGAAGTTGGCTGGGCGCGAGCTGGCTTCCGCCAGGCCGGTAATCGGCAGAGTGGAGGTGTTGGACGCGAAAATCGCATCAGTCCCCAGCACCGCTTCGGCACGGCGCGTCACATCGGCCTTGATGGCGCGGTCTTCGAACACTGCCTCCACCACCAGTTCGGCGCCTGCCAGCAGGGCGAAGTCGGTAGTTGGGGTAATGCGCGCCAGCAGGGCTTCGGCCTTTTCCGCAGTGACCTGGCCGCGCTGCTGCTGTTTTGCCAGCAGGCCTGCGGAATATGCCTTGCCGCGTTCCGCCGCTTCTTGCGCGGTATCGACCAGCGCCACTTCAATGCCTGCCTTGGCGGCCACGTATGCGATGCCGGCGCCCATCATGCCCGCGCCCAGCACGCCGATCTTGCTGTACTTCTGCTGCGGCACATCTTTCGGACGCGAAGCGAGCTTGTTCGCCTCATTCATGCTGAAGAACAGGGTGCGAATCATGTTCTTCGCTTCCGGCGACAACACGGTTTGCACGAAGTAGCGCGCTTCCGTCATCAGGCCAGTATCAAGGTCGGTAATCAGGCCTTCGTACACGCAGGACAGGATATTGCGCGGCGCGGGATAGTTGCCGTAAGTCCTGGCGCGCAGCATGGCGTTGGCAGCCATGAACACCTGCTGCACCGCCGGCGACGACACGGCGCCACCAGGAATCTTGAACCCCTTCGCATCCCAGGGCTGCTGGATGCCGCCGGCTGCAATCGCGCTCTCCAGCCACGATCGCGCAGCCTCGGTCTCGGTGCCGGCGGGGACCACTTCATTCAGGAGGCCCAGCTCGCGCGCGGCGCCGGCGCTGAGGCGCTTTCCCTCCAACAGCAGCGGCAAGGATTTCTGGATGCCGACCAGGCGCGGCAAACGCTGCGTGCCGCCGCCGCCCGGCAGCAGCCCGAGTGTCACTTCCGGCAGGCCGAAGCGCGCTTTCGGGTTATCGGCAGCCACGCGGTAATGACCGCACAGTGCGACTTCCAGACCGCCGCCCAATGTCGTTCCAGTCAGCGCCATGGCGACCGGCTTGCCGCAGGTTTCCAGCTTGCGCAGCGCGCGGTCAAGGCGCACCACCCGCTCGAACAGGACCTCCGCGGTCTTGGCAGACAGCAGCCACTCAAGGTCGCCGCCTGCGATAAAGTCCGGCTTGGCAGACGTCATCAGCACGCCTTTGACGGCGGCATCACCCACCACGCGGTCCACCAGCTCGCACAAGGCGCTGCAGCTTTCTTCATTCAGCACATTCTGGCTGCGGCCCGGCATATTCCAGCTCAGGGTCGCAATGCCTTGGGAATCCAGGCTGTAATCGATCATTGTCCGTCTCCCTTAAATGCGCTCGATGATGGTGGCAGTGCCCATGCCCGCGCCAACGCACAGCGTAGCCAGGCCGGTTTGCAGGTTGCGGCGTTCCAGCTCGTCAAGCAGGGTGCCGAGGATCATGGCGCCGGTTGCGCCCAGCGGGTGGCCCATGGCGATAGCGCCGCCGTTCACGTTCATCTTCTCGTGTGGAACGTTCATCACTTCCATAAAGCGCAGCACGACCGAAGCGAAGGCTTCGTTCAACTCATACAGGTCGATGTCGGACGCCTTCATGCCGGCGCGCTTCAGCGCCTTCTCTGCGGCGTAGCTTGGCCCGGTCAGCATGATCGATGGCTCGCTGCCGATGGAAGCAAAGGAACGGATGCGGGCGCGCGGTTTCAGGCCCGCCCGCTCGCCGGCCTCGCGCGAACCGATCAACACCGCGGCGGCGCCGTCCACAATGCCGGAGCTGTTGCCGGCATGGTGCACGTGCTGCATCTGCTCGATCTGCGGATAGCGTTGCGTAATGACGGAATCGAAGCCGAAGTTGGCGCCCATCTCGGCGAACGAAGCCTTCAGCGCGCCGAGCGATTCGACGGTGGTTTCGGGACGCACCAGCTCATCGCGCGCCAGCATGGTCAAACCATTGCGGTCCACCACTGGCACTACCGAGCGCGCGAAGCGGCCTTCCTGCCAGGCGCGGTGCGCACGCTGCTGCGATTCGACGGCATAGGCGTCGACATCGCGGCGGCTGTAGCCCCATAGGGTTGCAATCGCGTCAGCCGAAATCCCTTGCGGCACGAAATAGGAATCGAAGGCGCTTTGGGGATCGACCGGCCAGGCGCCGCCCGAAGAACCCATCGGCACGCGCGACATCGCTTCCACCCCGCCGCCGACCACCATGTCGGACTGGCCGGACATCACTTGCGCGGCCGCCATATTGCAGGCCTCGAGGCCGGAAGCGCAGAAGCGGTTGATTTGCACGCCAGCCACCGATTCCGCATAGCCGGCAGCCAGCGCGGCTACCCGGCCGATGCAGGCACCCTGCTCGCCCACCGGTTCCACGCAACCCAGCACCACGTCGTCGATAATCGCGCTGTCGAAACTGTTGCGGCTAACCAGCGCGCGCAGCGCCGTTTCCGCCAGGCGCAGCGGCGTTACGCCATGCAGCGCACCGTCTTTCTTGCCTTTGCCGCGCGGTGTGCGTACGGCGTCAAAGATATAAGCTTCCAAGCTGGTCTCCTTACAGCGTGCGGCTGATCAGTTCTTTCATGATTTCATTGGTGCCGCCATATACACGCTGCACGCGTGCGTCGGCCCAGGCGCGGGTGATCGGATATTCCCACATATAACCATAGCCGCCGTGCAGCTGCACGCACTTGTCCAACACGCGGAACTGCATCTCCGTGGTCCAGTACTTGGCCATCGAGGCGGTCGCGGCATCGAGCTTGTCTTCGATCAGCATTTCCATGCAGCGGTCCACGAACACGCGGCACATCTGCACTTCGGTCTTGATCTCGGCCAGCGTATGGGCGATGGTCTGAAACTCGGCGATCGGGCGCTTGAAGGCCCTGCGGTCGCGCGTGTATTGCACGGTCCATTCAAGGCCGGATTCTGCGGCTTGCACGGCCATGATCGCGATCTGCATGCGCTCCCACGGCAGTTCCTGCATCAGGTATTTGAAACCTGCGCCTTCTTCGCCCAACAGATTCTTCGCCGGCACACGCACGTTCTCGAAGAACAGTTCCGACGTGTCCTGCGCCTTCATGCCGGCCTTTTTCAGACGCTTGCCTTTGCTGAAGCCTTCCATCGAAGTGTCGACCACGAACAGGCTGATGCCCTTGGCGCCCGCGGTCGGATCGGTCTTGGCCACTACGATCACACAGTCGGCATTCCAGCCGTTGGTAATGAAAGTCTTGGAACCGTTCATGATGTAATGGTCGCCGTCGCGGATAGCGGTGGTCGCCACGCCCTGCAGGTCGGAACCGGTGCCTGGCTCGGTCATCGCAATGGCGCCAATCATTTCGCCGGTAGCCAGTTTCGGGATGTAGTGCGATTTCAGGTACTCGCTGCCGTAGTGCAGGATGTAGGGCGCCACGATTTCCGAGTGCAGCATGAAGCCAGGGCCGGATGCCCCGACGCGCGCCTGCTCCTCGATCAGCACCATGCTGTAGCGGCGGTCCACGCCCACGCCGCCGTATTGCTCTGGCATGGTGGGGCACAGGAAGCCCGCGGCGCCGGCTTTCTGCCATGCTTCGCGGTCCACATAGCCCTGCTCTTCCCAGCGCTCGTGGTGCGGGGCGATTTCGGTTTCCATGAAGCGGCGCGCGGATTCGCGCAGCATTTCGTGCTCTTCGGTGAATAAGGTGCGAGGGATCATCAGGCAAGGTCTCCGTTGATGTTATAGGTCAGTTGACCGAAATAGTATCGGTCAGTTGACCTATTTGTCAATCGACGGGATAATTCGGCTCTTATGAAGAAAAAGTCAGACACGCCCCTGCAGGCAAAGGAATCCAACACCACGACCAA
>JBCNOX010000465.1:0-4604 GCA_039593645.1 Pseudoduganella sp. | reverse complement strand
CAGTACATCGTAAGGGATGCCAGAACCTGCCTGGCGCGCTTCATGTTCGATGGCTGGCCGGCCGAATCGCGATTCAATGCGATGATCGAAGAATTGCTGGCCAAGGCGCGCGAAAAGCACCCCAGGGTGCGCGCCTTCGGCGAAATGGTGGCCTTGCTGTGGGACCAGAAACTGTATCGCGCCACCATGCGGCTGGAGCATATGTGGACGCAATTGTGCCAGCGCGAGTCCTTCCCGCTGTTCTGCGCCTATCCGAAAGCCAGTTTCGATACCAGCGACCCGGCGGACTGCCGCGAAGTGCATCACGCTCATACGAAGGCCTGCCCGCCGCTATAATGGGGCGATGAAAATCGTCCTGGTCACTTTCGGCTGCCTGTTCATGGTCCTAGCGGTCCTGGGCGTGTTCCTGCCGCTGCTGCCCACCACGCCCTTCCTGCTGCTGGCGTCAGCCTGTTTCGCGCGCAGTTCGGACAAGCTGCATAACTGGCTTCGCAACCACGGCCGCTTTGGCCGCTACCTGCGCGACTACGAAGACGGGCGCGGCATCCCGCTGCGCGGCAAGGTACTGGCCATGGCGATGATGTGGCCATCCATGGCCTATTCGATTTACAGGGTGCCTTTCCTGTCGTTGAAAGTCATGCTGTTCCTGGTTGCCTGCGGCGTAACAATCTACTTGTTGCGCCTTCCCACTTCCCGCCCGCTGGATGAATAAGAAAAGTTTGATTGCTGCCGCAGCCGCCTTGCTGCTGTCCCATGCCGCCTTTGCCGCCAAATGGGAGGTGATTGCCGGAGCACCGATGTCCTTGCGCGGCGAGCGGCTGCAGGCGCCGCGCGGTATCGCAGTGGGGCCGGACGATGCCATTTACTTCACCGATGGCGCGACTGTACGTTCGCTGACGCCGGATGGCAGGCTGGTAACGTTGCCGGGCCGTTTCATTGCGCCGTCCGGCCTGGCCGTGGCTGCAGATGGTACGGTCTATGTGGCCGATGCGAGCAATCATGCCGTGAAGGCGATTTCGGCCGGGGGCGATGTGCGCACGGTTGCCGGCCAGGCTGGCACCCCGGGGCGTAATGACGGCAAGGGCATTGCGGCGCGCTTCAACCAGCCTGCCGGGCTGGCGCTCGATGGCGGTGGCGGACTGCTGGTGGCCGATGCCGGCAATAATGCGCTGCGGCGGATCTCGCCCGATGGCGTTGTCAGTACGGTGGCCCAGGACTTGCCATTTCAACCGCAAGGCATCGCGCTCGATGCAAGCGGCGGAGTTGTCCTGTCCGACGCTGCCAGTGCGCTGCGCGTCGATGCCGGCGACAAGTGGCAAGCGCTTGATCCGCAAGCGAACGCCGGAGGGCGCGACGCCAGTGCCATTACGGCGGCGGAGGAATGCCAGCGCGGCAAATGCTTACGCCGCTACCTTGCGCCAAGCATGCCGACGGTAGCGAACGCGCGCGCCACGCCTGCCGGGCAGATGGCCGCCGATTCCCAGGGCCGGCTGCTGGCGACAGTGCCTGCCACGGGCACCATCTACCGCATTGAGCATAACGGCATCATCGTGCCCCTGCTGGGCGCGGGTGACGTGACGGGCGAACTGTCCGGCGTCGCGCGCGACCGGGAGGGCAGCCTGCACCTGCTGCTGGCCGAACGCCAGGCAGCAATGCGCTGGGATGCCAGCGGCAAGGCGCAGCCGTTCGCCCTGCAATACGCGGCTTCGCTGAATCGCGATGGCCCGGCAATGCAGGCACGCTTCAGCGATATCACCCAGCTGGCAGTGGGCCGCGATGGCGGCCTGTATGTGCTGGACGGCGACCAGCTGCGCCGGATCGACAAGGAAGGGGTGGTGCGCACCCTGCTGGAAGCAGGCAGCTTCCGCAAGCTGCGCGAGGCGCATACGGCGGCCCAGGTGGACTTGCACGGCTCGATGGTTGCGCGGCCCAGCACCGGCGTATTCGTGACCGCCAACGGCGGGCTGGCGGGCGTCAGTACGGAAGGCATGATCTCCCTGGTTAGCGGACCGCCGGGCATGACACCGGAGCAGACCGGCTTTGTGCCTGCGCTGAAGCGCATCTGGGCGTATGTCGCGCAGGATGCCGAACCTTTCGTGCTGCCCGGCCTGGGCCAGCATCGCATGGCGGCCGATGCCACCGGCCAGGCCTGGTATTGCGCCGACAAGGTGCTGTGGCGCATCCGCCCGCGCGGCGTGGCGCGCAAGATCGAGCTGCAGGGCGCAGACGGTTGCGGCGACGTGCTGGTGGCGCCAAGCGACGACGTTTTCATGCTGCACGGTCATTATGTAAGCCGGGTTGCTGCCGACGGCTATCAATGGCTGGCAGCCGGCAACCGCGATCGCAAAGGCAGCAACGACGGGGTGGGCCTGCTGGCACGTTTCCGTAACATTACGCATGCGGCGACGGATGCCAGCAACAACATCTACCTAGTTGACGATGGGGTTTTGCGCAAGCTGTCAGCGAGGGGAGACGTCACCACTGAAGGGCGGGACCTGCCTGCCGATATCGGGAAACTGCGCGCCCTTGCCGTGGACGGGAAGGGCGCGCTGTACGTGGCTACTCAGCGCACCATCTTGAAGCGGAAGCCCTGAATCAAGGCTGCCAGTTCACATTCACCGTTGCCGTGCCGCTGGCCGGGGTGGTGAAGGTGTGGTTGCTGCCGCCTTCCCACACAGTAGGATTGGCGCTCTTCTTCAGGAACTTGTAGCTGACGGTGGTGCCGGCCGGGACGCTGACGTCGGTGTACCAGTTCGGGTAGCTGTACATCACCTGGTTGAACAGCGGGCCAAGCGGTGCGGTCGCGCTCCAGTTGGTAAGTTCGAACTTGTCCCCGGTCAGGTAGACGTTTTCTCCGGATACCGTGGTGGCGTTGCTCACGACGAAGCGCACTGCTACTTGCGGGCCGCTGAGGATCTCGAAGTTGTTCCAGCTATCGCTGGCCACGGCGCCCGCCGTGACGACGCTCACGCTGCTCATGCCCGCCGCGACGCTCGGCACCAGCACCTTGACCTGGGTGTCTTCCCACGACAGGATGTTGGCGCCGCTGACCACGGTGCTGCCGAATTTCACCGTGCCCTTGGTGGCGCCGAAGCCGCGGCCATCGATCGTAATGGTCTTGCCGGGCATCGACATGCTCGGTCCCACGTGGCCCAGTTTTGGCGCGGCTACCGGGGCTGTGTACTGCCACACCGCGATGGCGCCGGCTGCCAGCGTAAAGTTGCTGACCGCGCCGTTTGAGCCGACCGTGATGTTGTTGCCGTTGAAGCCCAGCCCACTCAGGACGTCGGTATAGCTGCCTGCCGGCAGGCCGGCGATAAAGCCGCTGATCGGGGTTGCGGTGGTCAGGCTGCGGTTGATCGCGACCACGGCCACGTTGTTGCCGAAGTTGCGTTCGAAAATCAGCACGTCGTTGTTGACCCAGCGCTGCTGCGTGCTGCCATAGGCGATGGCGGGATTGGACTTGCGCAGGGGCGCCAGGCGCGCCACCAGTCGATACGCCGGCGTGGTGGTGGCGAAGGAGGTCATCATGGCGCGGTTGTCCGGATCGCCGGTGCCCTGCATGTATTGCTCGGTGCCGTAATAGATGGCCGGCACGCCGCGCGAAGTAAGGGTAAAGGCCAGGGCCTGTTCCAGCTTGCGGCCGCTGGCGCCGGCTATCTGGAAGCGCGCCATGTCATGGTTGTCGATGAAGGTGACCTGGTCGCCCACATGGGAGTACTGGCCTGCCGTATCGCTCACCATCTGGTTCAGCGCAGTCATGTTCGCCGAGCCGTCCTTGAACACCTGGCGCACTTTCTGCGCGAACTGGAAGTCCAGCAGGCTCATGCCGCTGCGGTTGGCGAAGTAGTGGTTGGCCGGGTCCACTTCGTTCTCGCCCAGGTACCACTCGCCGAAGGTGAACACGGGCTTGTAGCCGTGGATGTAGGACATCAGGCTCTTTTGCCAGCCGAAGGGCATGTGCTTGACAGCATCCATGCGGATGCCGTCGATGCCCAGGTCCAGCCACACCTTGATGGCAGCCTTCATGTAGGCGTCCACGGCGGCGTTGTTGTGGTTCAGGTCCGCCAGGTCGAACAGGTTGCGGTAAATGCCGCTTTCCAGCGTGGAAAAATCGGTGCCGCCATTGTGGTGGAAGTAGCCGTTCGGGTCGGAGCCATAGCCGGCCAGCAGGACGCCGTTGTCATACAGCCTCCCGTTCTCGCCGAAGGTGGTGTCGGTGGCCGAAGCCGGCGAGGTGTGGTTGGGCGCGAAGTCGATGATCACCTTGATGTTGCGGGCGTGGGCCGCGTTGATCATGTTGGTGAAGTCGGTCATGGTGCCGTAGGCCGGATTGGCGCGCTTGAAGTCGCGCGCCCAGTAGCCGTGGTAGGCGGTGCTGTTGGTGCCCGAGTAGTTCAGCACCGCGGTGATGTTTTCCACCGGCTGCGAGATCCAGATGGCAGTGATGCCCATGCCGGTCAGGTAGCCGTCTTCGATCTTGTTCTGGATGCCTTTCCAGTCGCCGCCGCAGAACAGCTTTTTCTGGGTGCAGCCGGAACTGAAGGCGCTGCCGGTGGGATTGTTTGCGCTGTTACCGTCGGCCAGGCGGTCGGTCACGATCT